>CAYNEQ010000034.1:0-7399 GCA_964396295.1 uncultured Gammaproteobacteria bacterium | reverse complement strand
ATAAGAATATACAGTTCCTGCAGTTTAGTGTAATATATGATTTGATCGATTTTGTAAAAGGCGAACTCAAGAAGCTCCTTAATCCGGAGAAAGTCATCACTGAGCTCGGCAGTCTGCGTGTGGCCGCAATTTTCAGAACCGATAAGAGTAGTATGATCGTCGGTGGTCGGGTAGAATCTGGAAAGATTAAAAAAGATGCTCGTGTTCGCGTAAAAAGAAATAAAGAGATGATCGGTCAAGGTAAAATCGGTCAATTACAGTCCGGCAAACAAGCGGTCAATGAGTTGCCAGAAGGTAATGAAGGCGGTTTACAATTTGATGGTAAATTAAAACTGGAAGTTGGGGATGTACTGGAAGCATATACAGAAGAAGAGAAGGAAAAGAAACTTGTTTTGGAATAGTTGTTTGCATATTTTAAATTTCAATATTATATGGGCTAAAGCCCATATATTCTCATTCACTCGGAAAAAGTTAAACACATTTAACTTTTTCTCTCACTCATTTCGAATATGGAACATATCTTTACCGACGCTAATTTTGATCAAGAGGTTTTAAAATCTAACGTGCCAGTATTTGTAGATTTCTGGGCGCCATGGTGCGGACCGTGCCAGATTATGAATCCGATTGTGGAAGAGATTGCCCATAGTTATGAAGGAAAGAATGTAAAAATTGGTAAATGCAATGTTGACGAAAACCCAGAAATTGCTGGCAAGTATAATATTATGAGTATCCCTTCATTTTTACTCTTTAAAAATGGAGAACCGGTAGACCAAGTTGTCGGTGGAACCCAAAAGGAAAAGCTGACCTCAATGATTGAGAAACACATGTAAGTCTATAGAGTTTGTAAAGTCCATAAGTCATAAAGTAAAAGAAGACGGCCGTTAAGGCCGTTTTTGCTTTACCCTGTAAAGAATTTTTCAGGGTTGATTATTTGCAGAAGAATTATTATACTACTGCAGTGATTCGCTCAATGTCATTCCGACCGAAGCGGAGGAATCCCTTAAACCGGGTATGGGCAACAGCTAAGTGTAAGGGATTTTTCGACTCCGCTTTGCTCCGCTCAGAATGACAATCGTAACTAAGTACTTAATATGTTGAAAAAGTATAATCCAAAGTTAATAGAGCCAAAATGGCAAAAATATTGGGAAAAACATAAAACATTTGAAGCAAAGGAGGGTAAAAATACTGAGAAGTTTTATGGCTTAATTGAGTTTCCCTATCCATCTGGTGAAGGTTTGCATGTGGGTCACCCGCGTCCGTTTACGGCCATGGATGTTATTTCCCGTAAGAAGCGAATGGAAGGGAAAAATGTTTTGTTCCCGATCGGTTTTGATGCTTTTGGCTTGCCGACAGAAAATTATGCTATTAAAACTGGCAAGGCCCCGGCAGAAGTAACGAAAAAAAATATTGCCAATTTTACGCGCCAGCTCAAGATGCTTGGCTATAGTTTTGATTGGTCTCGGCAAGTAGATACTACAGACCCTAATTACTATCGCTGGACTCAATGGTTATTTTTACAATTTTTCAAACACGGTTTGGCGTATAAAAAAAATCAACCCATCAATTGGTGTCCAAAAGATAAAATTGGTCTCGCAAATGAAGAAGTCGTGGGCGGTTGTTGCGAGCGTTGTGGTACGCCGGTAGAAACAAAAAATAAAGAGCAGTGGATGTTGGCGATTACCAAATATGCAGATAAATTATTGGCAGGACTTAAAGACGTTGATTATATCGAACGGGCACGAGTGCAACAGGAGAATTGGATAGGTAAAAGTGAAGGAGCGCTCGTTCGTTTTTCTGTCATTCTGAACGAAGCAAAGCGAAGTGAAGAATGCCTGTCTCAATTCACAAACGGACAGAGATCCTTCGCTAAGGCTCAGGATGACAGTGTTGTGGAAGTATTTACTACTCGTCCGGACACTATTTTTGGCGTGACCTTTGTTGCAATTTCTGCTGAGCTAGCAAAATCATGGCTAGACGTTGGTTGGAATGCGAGTGATGAAGTAAAAACATATATTGCCGAAGTGCAGAAAAATAAAACCACGATTAATGCTCGTGAAGAACAGGAAAAAACAGGTGTGTATTCTGGGGTGGTGGCTATCAATCCTGTGTCAAAAGAAGAAGTGCCGGTTTGGATTACCAATTATGTCATGGGCGGCGTGGGGACGGGCGCGATTATGGGTGTGCCAGCGCATGATGAGCGCGATTTTGATTTTGCGAAGAAATATAATTTACCGATAAAACAGGTGGTACAAAATCCAAATGAAAAAACTAAATATTTAATTTTTGATTTTGATGGGGTGATGGGGGATACGATTGAAGAAGGGGTTAAAGTAAATATGGCGCTTGATTCTATTACTGAGGAAGAAGCAAGAAAACAAATTCATAATTACTTTAGTAGAAAGCCGGATCATGCAAAAGGCCATAATTTAACTGAAGATCAGCTCGAAAAAAGGGTTGATTGGATAAAAAGATATGGTGAAGAAATGCTAAAATTAAATCCGCCGCTCTTTGAGAAATTTATAGAAGCTGTAAAAAATTTGTCTAATACAAAAATTGCCATTATCTCGGCTGGATCTGGTTTGTATATCAAAAATCGTATTCCTGAGACTGGTTTAAATCCAACACATATTCTCACTTACGAAGATCATCATTCAAAAGAAGAAAAGATCGAGCAAGTTTGTAAGGATTGGGGTATATCTATGCAGGATGTCTATTATTTTACTGATACCAAAGCCGATGTGTATGAGTTAGAAAATTGTTTGGATAGAAAAAAGATTATTGGTTGTGCGTGGGGGTATGGCGGTTATGATGGTTTAAGAGAATTGCTGCCAGAGAATCAGGTGTTGAAAGAATTTACAGATATTAATAAATTATTTGGCTCAGAATTATTTACCGAAAACGGGGTAGCTATTAATTCTGATTTTCTCAACGGTTTGCCAACCGCAGAAGCAAAAGAAAAAATGATTGCTTGGCTGGAAGAAAAAGCTATTGGCAAGAAACAGACAAATTATAAACTTCGAGATTGGGTATTTTCTCGTCAAAGATATTGGGGTGAACCGATTCCGCTTGTACATTGCGAAAAATGTGCTGCTTGGGTTCCGCTTCCAGAAAGTGAGTTGCCGCTCAAACTACCAAAAGTAGAAAAATATCAACCAACTGATACTGGAGAGTCACCATTGGCCGCCATGGAAAAATGGGTGAATACCAAATGTCCGCAGTGTGGTGGTCTGGCAAAGCGTGAAACAGACACAATGCCAAACTGGGCAGGCAGTAGTTGGTATTTTTTAGCGTACGCGCTTGGTGGTGAAACTAGGCTAGCAGAATTTGGAGATAAATTCTGGGACAAAGAATTATTGAAGGAATGGATGCCGGTTGATTGGTACAATGGGGGAATGGAGCATACCGTGTTGCATCTGTTATATTCTCGTTTTTGGAACATATTTTTGCATGATATCGGGCTAGTGCCGACCAGCGAACCATATAAGAAACGCACTTCGCACGGCATGATTCTGGCTAAAGGCGGAGAAAAAATGAGTAAGTCAAAAGGTAACGTAGTTAACCCGGATGAGATGGTAGAAAAGTTTGGCGCTGATGCCTTGCGTACTTATATTATGTTTATGGGTCCATTTGATCAGGCAGTTGAGTGGGATACGAACGGGTTGGTTGGGGTGCGAAGATTTTTGGAGAAAGTATGGCAATTTCAAGAAAAAATAAATGGCGAGACAGACAACGATAAGATTGTGATCATGCTGAACCAAACCATCAAAAAAGTTGGTGAAGATATAGAAGGCATGCGATTCAATACTGCGATTGCTAAAATGATGGAATTGGTAAATGAGATCTCTAAGCACGATGCAATTTCGAATTTACAGTTTGCAGCTCTGATAAAAATTCTTTCTCCATTTGCGCCGCACATGTGTGAAGAGTTGTGGAGTCATCTTGGAAATACAGACAGTATTGCTCTTGCACCATGGCCTACTTATGATGAAGCGCTGACAAAAGAAAGCGAGATTACTCTAGCTGTACAGGTTAACGGTAAGTTGCGTGAAACTATTACTGTCTCAGCCGATATCTCCGAAGAAGAGGCAAAGAAAATTGCTTTAGCAAGTGAGACAGTACAGAAATGGCTGGAAGGCAAAGAACCAAAAAAAATTATTTATGTAAAAGGTAAGTTGGTGAGTATAGTTGTCTAAACTGTATGCTCAAGGAGGGGCTGCAAAAGATTGCTCATAGCAAAAGCAAAATGTTTCTTGCGTTTTGTTTTTGTTTTATTTTAGGCGCCAGCAGCTTTTCTTTCTTGGAAAATGCCAGAATTTTACTTTATCTATATATAGCTTCATTTGGGATTGTATTTTTTAACATTATCTTTTGGTCAAAAAAATTCTATCGTTTCATATTGCTCTGCCTATTTGTTTTTATTCTGGGAGGGCTTAGATTTTTAATTTCAATTCCGGATAAAAATACTAATCGTATAGAATTTTATAACGGCAACAAAAAGTTTGTGTATGGTTTTGTAGTGCGAGAGCCGGATATTAGAATTAGTGATGCCAGATATGTTATTGCAGTAGAAAAAGTTTCTGATCGATCTGTCATTCTGAGTGAAATGAAGAATCCTATACACTCAAAACGAAAGGGATCCTTCGCCACTGCTCAGGATGACAGTCAGGCACAGAAAGTTTCAGGTAATATTATTCTTAAAACTCGATTATATCCGCAATATGAATATGGTGATTCGTTAGAAATTAAATGTTTATTGCAGGAACCGATAAATAGCGAAGATGGCACATTTAATTATATAAAATATTTAGCTAAGCAAGATGTATGGTCTATTTGCGCTAATCCTCAAATCAAAAAATTGTCCGAGAATAAAGGAAGTGCGGTAGTAAAAATAATGTTGAAATTCAAAAATAGTATTCAGTCGCATATTTCCCGTCTATGGCCTGAGCCAGACAGTAGTTTGATCGCGGGAATTTTATATGGCAGCCGAAGTGGTTTGCCGGAAGATCTAACTAATAATTTTAGCCGGACCGGTGTGACACATATCGTAGCGGTATCAGGCTACAATGTGAGTATTATTGTAGTGGTGCTTAATGCGCTGCTCATTCGGATTGGCCTGTTTCGCCGACAATCATTTTGGTCGCTTGTATTTCTCATTTTAGCGTTTGTCTTTTTTACCGGCGCGAGCGCGTCGGTGGTGCGGGCGGGCGTGATGGCGATTGTAGTTTTAATTTCCCAATATATCGGAAGGTTGTCGGCAGTGGGTAGGGTATTAGTCTATACGGTGGTGATCATGTTATTTTTTAATCCCTATTTACTAGCTTGGGATGCAGGCTTTCAGCTTTCATTTTTATCTACTTTGGGATTGGTTTATTTATCTCCAATAATAAAAAAATTTGCAGAAGAACATATTAAAACAAAAAATGAAATCGCAGCATCCTTGCTTGAAGTATTAATTACTACCATCGCCGCTATAATTGCCACGATGCCGCTCATTTTGTACCAGTTTGGCAGATTTTCGGTGGCAGCGCCAGTTGTAAACACGCTTATTCTTTGGATTATTCCGTGGCTTATGCTATTCGGATTTATTGCTTTGTTTTGTAGTTTTATATTTTTCCCCTTGGGTCAATTGGTAGCTTGGGTGACCGGCCTGGGGATACAGTATGTTATAATGATAGTTAATTGGTTTGGCAGTAAAACCTGGAGTGCGATTGATGTGCAAATTTCTTTGTGGATAATGATTGTGATTTATTTTTTACTTGTCCTTTTTGTTGGCAAAAAGTACCAAAAAGCATTGGGGCGGCAGAACTCGCCCTGCTAATAAGTTTAGTTGTGCAAATAAGGTGGCTCAAACAGCTGCCGCCCCAAACCCCTTGGGTGCAAAATTAGTTTGTACCGTTTATGTCCAAAAGGATAAAAGTATTATCTTCTGAAGAAGGCTACGATCTCGCAGCCGAGTTTTACGATGAAAAAGAAAAGTATTTGAATAGTTTTGAACAGAATAAAATTTTACCTTTGTTCGGCGATGTTAGTGGGATGAAAATTCTAGATGTTGGTGCTGGCACAGGCCGGCTGTCTCTGCAGCTCGCAAAAGCCGGGGCGCAGGTCACTGCCTTGGATGTTTCAGCAAAAATGCTTGAATTAATTAAGCGGAAAAATGGTAAAATTCAAACTGTTGTCGCTGAAGCGGAGCGTCTGCCGTTTGAAAAAGAAAGTTTTGATATGGTCACGGCCGCGTTTCTGATCGTGCATCTTAAAGATCCAAGTAATTTTTTTGATGAGGTATATAGGGTGCTAAAAGACGGAGGAAAATTTATAGTCACTAATATCAATCAAAAAGATCCGCCTGAAGTAAAAACTAAAGAGGGGAGTATTATTATCGAGTCGTTTTATCACCGACCCGAGAAAGTTAAAGAAACTCTAGAATCGTTGGCGTTTGATGTCGAAAAAGAAATTTTTATAAAAGAAAATCAACTTTGGGTTAATCAAATACTTGTTGCGCGGAAATGAGCCGTATGAAATTATTGAGAGGGAGTACAAAAAATAAAATTATTGTTATTTGGCTTTTGACCATCGCCACAGTTTTATATTTCTATTTTTTTCAACATGAATTTATTACAGCTCAAATCGAAAAGATCCGGCATCTGCCACTCTTGCTACTTTGCTCTATTTATTTGGTGATTAATTGTTTGCGTGGGTTTACCTTTATCCCCGTGACCTATACCATGATTCTCGGTTTGTTATTCTTGCCGGCTCCGATTGTTTATATTTTTACCGTCATCGGCGTGGCTGGTTCGGCAACATCTATTTATTTTTTTTCCGAATATCTGAGTTTGGGGAATTATTTTAAACAGCATTATCCCAAGGTGATTGCGAAATTGACTAACGTTCTCAAGCGATATGAACTACCAATTATCGTAATATGGAGCTTTCTGCCTTTTTTAGCGACTGATGTGCTGTGTTATGTCTGCGGCTCGTTGCGTATTAATTTTAAGAAATTTTTACTTGGAGTTGTCTTGGGTGAGGGGATTTTTTGCGCCATTTTTATATTTATTGGTAAAGATGTAGCGGTGCTCATTCTTCGTAGAATTTTTGGATTATAGAAAATTACATGTCCAAAGATAAAAAAATTCTTTTAGTCGCCTTAATCTTTCTAATGCTCTTGGCAGGTTGTGTTGCGTATTATCTGCTCAACATTCATCGGCCGCAGCAATTCAAAATTACATATTTAGACATTGGTCAGGGTGACGCAACCCTGATTCAGTTTAATAATGGACAAAAAATGCTCGTTGATTGTGGCCCCGATAGAAAAATTTTATCTCGGCTTGGCGAAGTCCTGCCATTCTATGATCGAACGATAGATTATCTTATTGATACCCATCCTGACCTGGATCATTATGGC
>CAYNEQ010000033.1:0-7580 GCA_964396295.1 uncultured Gammaproteobacteria bacterium | reverse complement strand
ATGATGGTGATGATGAACAAGCAAATGTTGTATTTCATGCCGGTAATGACAGTAATTATCGGTCTTAAATTACCTGGTGGTCTGACGCTGTATTGGTTCTTCGGCACCTTGCTTATGGCTGCTCAACAACTTTGGCTGACCAAAAAATATCAGGCCAAAGAAGGGGTTATTGAGGGTCAGCTAGTCAAATAGATTTTCTTCTGGTAAAGTAAAAATGTCTATGATTATTAATTTGCAACAATTTTTACATTTGCCAGTCCATACCGAATCAGGAACCAAACTGGGCACTGTCTACGATCTTGAAATAGATGTAGATAGTCACACGATCCTGCGTTATTTAGTGCGACCAAATTTTTTAAGTGTCAAAAATTTTTTAGTGCAACGAAATCAAATTAAAGAAATTAAAGCCACCGAAATTATCGTCTATGATAGTGAGGTGCAGAATTTTCTTCCACAAGCCGCTTCAGACTTGGCTTTAGGAGAGTGACGTATGTTTACTTCGGATAGCTTAGTTCAGTCACTGCAAAAAACGAGTGTGTATTTTGATTTAGCTGATTTTCCTTTGACCAAGGAGGAGTTGTTTTGTTTTTTATGGCAACCGCCAGACATAACCTACGACCAGTTTTTAATTTTATTACCCGCCTGTATTGAAAAAAAGGTGTTGGTTGAAAAAAATGGTTATTATATGTTGCCTGGACGGGAGAGTCTGGTGGAGTTGCGGCAGCAAAAATTACTCATTGCCGAAAAAAAGTTAGCCATAGCTCGTCGAGCTGCAAAAATTATCAGATCAGTGCCGTTTTTAAAAGCTGTGTGCGTATGCAATACCGTAGCCTCTGAACAAGCGAATGAAGACAGTGATATAGATTTTTTTATTATTGCGGCCAAAAATAGAATTTGGTTAGTCCGGTTATTTATTACGTTGCTGCTTGGATTTTTTCGCTTGCGTCGAGTTGGTAATAAAATTAAAGACAAAATCTGTCTTAGTTTTTATATTACGGAAGATAATTTAGATTTAAGCAATTTGCGAGCCGTGGAAGATGATATCCATTTTGCGTATTGGCTCAATCAAATGCTGCCAATTTTTGACCCTGAGAATTTGTATGCAACATTTTTAGCGGCAAATTCTTGGACTAAAAAATATTTGCCAAACAGTAAAAACGTTGCCTTAAGCTCATATATTTTTGCTGTTTTGCCGACTAGATTTGGTAGTCTGTGGAAAAAATTTTGGGAAAAAACTTGGCACGGAGCGTATGGAGATATGCTTAATGCGGAAGCGAAAAAAATACAGTTATCAAAAATGAAATTTTCCGGCCATGATATAGAAAGAAAAGAAAATAAAAACGTCGTTATTTCTGACGCGGTCTTAAAATTTCACGAGAAAGACACAAGGTTGGAGTATAGGGACAGGTGGCTGCAGAAATGCAAAGCCTTACAAAATGATTTTTATGAACCTGAGAAAAATTGAACATCTGTTGATTTTGGCGATATTGTTTCTGCTGCCTTGGCAAACCAGGTATATTTGGCAGTATGGACAATTGGGTGGAGGAGTCTGGGAGTATGGCACGTTTAGTATATATGGCGTTGAAGTTTTGCTGTGGCTGGTGGTCATATTATTTTTTATTCGCCAGATACGAGAGAAGAAAGTTTCGAGCATTTTTTTAGTTCAAAAAAATAGACGGCTGCCAATTATTTTTTTATTACTGATGGCATTGTCTTTAGCTTTTAGTGAAAATTTTTGGGTGTCGTATCAATATGTGTTTCGTTGGCTAGAAGTAATGGCTTTTGCTGTTGTTGTCAATTTATCATTAAAACCAGTGGCTGTCTGTCATTCTGAACGGAGTGAAGAATCCTTTATGCTTGGTATGGAAAAAAAACATGGTGTAAGGGATCCTTCGACTCCACTTCGTTTCGCTCAGGATGACAAGTTCAAAAACGGCCGCCTTTATTTTATTGCCTTATGGTCAGGCGGTATAGTTCAAGGCCTCTTAGCCATATATCAATTTCTAAACCAGAGTGTCTTTGCCAGTAAGTGGTTGGGTATGGCCGCGCAGGAGGCAGTGCAGGGTGGCGCTAGTGTTGTTGAGTTTGCGGACCAGCGGTGGCTGCGCGCTTATGGAAGCTTTGGTTCGCCAAATTCTTTAGGCATTTATTTGGCAATTCTGTTAGTTGTCGGATTTATTTTGTATCTAAAAATTGAACGATCGGTTTATAAAATTTTTATAACAATCGGACAATTAATTATCGTGTCAGGATTATTACTTTCTTTTTCTCGAGGTGCATGGCTCGCGGCTTTGGTTGGCATAATTTGTTTGGCTATAATCGTTTTTGTTACTCGCTATCATTCTGAGCCCCGGAAGCGGGATAAATTCGGCGAAGAATTTCTGTCTGATCAAGTAAATAACAACCGACAGAGATCCCTCACTCTGTTCAGGATGACAATGCGAAAAGACTTTATCAAACACCTGTTTTTTATATTGGCTGTGGCTAGTTTATGGATAGGATTTTTTTATCCAGTTTTTACTGCTCGTTTTAATACACAAAATAGACTTGAAGCCAGATCGATCACCGAGCGGAAGAATCAATATCAGGAGTCTTTATCTTTTATAGAATTAAAGCCATTTTTTGGAGTTGGTCCTGGGGCGTATACATTTGCTGTGGCTAAAAAATATCCTCAATTACAGTTTTGGCAACTACAACCCGTGCATAATATTTATCTCCTCTCTATAGCTGAGTTTGGTATTTTGTTTGCTGTGGTTTTGGGTTTTATCCTTATTAATTTTGTTAAACAAGTCAGTAAGAATAACCTCGTTTTTCTTCCGGTTTTAATTACTTTGTTAGCAGCCGGGTTATTTGATCATTGGTTATTTACTATGTTTTCCGGGTTGCTCTTATGGTGGGTGATTTTGGCTTTAAGCCTCGAGAAAATAGACTCTTGACCCCCCCTAAATAGCCGCCAAATAGCTTCTGCCAAAGGAAAAATTTAACAGGGGTTGACACTTTTCCTTTTTATTGTAAAATGTGTCTACAATTATCACTCAATAAATATGAGTGATAAAGTTAATTCACTTTGTCATTCCGACCGAAGTGGAGGAATCCCTTAAACATAGCATTTGCAAAAATCTTGGTATAAGGGATCTTTCGACTCCGTCCCGCTTAGCGGGACTTCGCTCAAGATGACAGTAATATAAACAACATATGAACATCAAACCATTAGGAGACAATGTGCTGGTCAAGCAAATCAAGGCCGATGAAGTAACTTCTTTCGGTTTAGTGCTGCCGGATAAAGATGAAAAAAAAGCCGAGGCCGAAGTGGTGGCAGTTGGCCCGGGAAAGTTATTGGACAATGGTCAGCGAAGTGTGATGGAAGTGCAGGTAGGTAATAAAGTATTATTAAAAAATTGGGGAGGAGAAAAAGTAGAAATTAATAAGGTTGAATATAAGATTGTTTCTCAGGAAGATATTTTAGCTATTTTAGAATAATTTTCTAATTTCTATTTTCTAATTACTAATTTCTAAGTTCTATGGCAAAGCAAATTATCTATAATGAAGAAGCCAGACAAGCATTGCTCCGCGGTGTGAATGCTTTGGCAAATGTGGTAAAAGTTACACTTGGTCCAAAAGGCCGCAATGTCGTTTTGGATAAAGGTTTTGGCGCGCCAACCATTACTAAAGACGGTGTGAGTGTAGCCAAAGAAGTTGAGTTGGAAGATAAGTTTGAGAATGCCGGTGTGGAACTGGTCAAAGAAGTTGCCAGTAAAACAAATGAAGATGTGGGAGATGGTACTACCACTGCCACAGTTTTGGCTCAAGCGATCATCAAAGAAGGCATGAAAAATGTCACCGCCGGTGCAAACCCAGTCGCCTTAAAGAGAGGTTTGGATAAATGTTTACAAATGGTAGTAAAAGAATTGCAAGACAAGATTGCTCGTCCGGTAGAGCAGAATGAAATTGCTGACGTGGCCTCTATTTCTGCCAATGACAAAGAAATCGGTACCAAGATTGCCGAGGCTATGAAAGAAGTTGGTAAAGATGGTGTGATTACGGTCGAAGAATCGCAATCTTTTGGTATGACCATTGAAACGGTAAAGGGTATGCGTTTCGACAAAGGATATGTGTCCGGCTATATGGTAACCAATTCCGAACGCATGGAAGCTGAGTATAATGATCCATACATTTTAATTACTGATAAAAAAATTGCCGCCATTCACGATGTCTTGCCGTTACTTGAAAAAGTAGCTCAAAGCGGTAAGAAAGATTTGGTGATTATCGCTGAAGATGTGGAAGGCGAAGCGCTGACTACATTTGTCCTTAATAAATTGCGAGGCACCTTTAATGTCTTGGCGGTGAAAGCGCCTGGTTTTGGTGATAGACGTAAAGAGATGTTACAAGATATTGCAGTGCTCACAGGCGGTAAGGTAATTACCGAAGAAGTGGGATTGAAACTTGATAGCGCCGGTTTAGAAGATCTTGGTTCAGCTCGCAAAGTTATTGCTACTAAAGATAATACGACCATTGTTGATGGTAAAGGCGTTGCCAAAGAAGTGCAAGACAGAGTTGCACAAATCAAAAAAGCCATTGACCAGACTGATAGTGATTTTGACCGAGAAAAACTACAGGAACGCTTAGCAAAATTAGCCGGTGGTGTAGCAGTCATTAAAGTCGGTGCGGCTACCGAAACCGAAATGAAAGAAGTTAAACATAGAATTGAAGATGCGGTTGGTGCGACAAAAGCCGCGGTAGAAGAAGGGATTGTGCCGGGCGGCGGCGTGGCCCTTGTTCGTGCTATTAAAGCATTAGAAAATACCAAGCTAGAACATGAAGAAGCGGTAGCGGTAAGTATTTTGCGCCGTGCTTTGGAAGAACCGCTTCGTCAAATTGCGGTTAATGCTGGTGTGGATGGAGCCGTGATTGCAGAAGAGGTAAAAAAATCCAGCGGTAATTCTGGCTATAATGCTGCTACCGGTGAATATGAGGATATGGTAAAAGCTGGGATTATTGATCCAGCCAAAGTTACCCGAACCGCTTTGCAAAATGCAATCTCTATTGCCGGAATGTTTCTCACTACGGAGGCGGTTATTACTGAATTGCCAAAGAAAGATGAACCACTCGCCGGGGCGACCGCCATGGGAGGAGCTATGGGTATGGGCGGTGGTATGGGTGGAATGTATTAAACGAAGTTATAAAGTTTTAAAGTTCATAAAGTTATAAAGAGGACAGCGGCTTCAAACCGCTGTCTTTGTTTGTCAAAAGCCCTGTTGTAGAGTACAATGAAGCGGTATTTATATTTAATTGTATGATTCAAAATATTGCTCATTTATTTTCTGGATTTCCTCCAGAAATCGCCACATTTTTAGTAGCCATGACACCAGTCTTAGAGCAGCGAGTAGCCTTGCCGATGTCTATTATTTTATTTCATATGCCGGTCTGGAAGGCTCTGCTTATTACCTTGGCAGGAAATTTACTACCAGTGACCGCTTTATTGTACTTTGCTGATTCATTTCATGCCTGGGTAAATAAAAATTCCGGCACTTTTTTTGGTAAAAAATGGCTCAAAAATTTACGCTATGCTCAAGAAAAATTTGCTCGCTATGAAAAATACGGATTATTGGGGTTGGCGTTATTTGTCGCTTTGCCGATTCCCGGTAGTGGCATTTTTACCGGCACAATGCTCGCGTTTTTAATGGGAGTCCCGTTTAAGCGATCTGTGCCGTACATCTGGGCGGCCGTTATCGGTTCGTCTATTGTGACTATATTTATCTCAGTCGGAATTGATAAGATATTTTAAGAAATTTTTCCTGATGTTTTAGGCTAGTATGTCTGTAGAAGAACTCAAGCAATTGCAACAAAAAATTTCTGCCACCAAAAAACTTCTTAGCATAGAACAGTTGCAACAAAAAATGCAGCAATTAGAACAGGAGATGAGCGCTCCTGATTTTTGGAATAATCCTACCACCGCTCAAGCCATCTCCCAAGATTATCAAGATATAAAAAAGGAAGTCGAAAAATTTTCTCATTTAGAAAAGCGGGTTGATGATTTATTCGAACTTTCTGCTTCTGCTGATGAGTCGCTCCAATCAGAAATCGCAGAGCAGACAAAAGAATTGGAAAAAGAATTCGCTGAATATGAATTTTTAGTTTTGCTTAATGGCCCTTACGATACGAGTAATGTTATTTTATCTATTCATGCTGGCGCTGGCGGCACTGAAGCCCAGGATTGGACCGCTATGCTTTTGCGTATGGTAATGCGTTTTTCTGAAAAGATGGGCTGGCAGGTAAAAATTTTAGACGAATCCGCAGGCGCAGAGGCAGGCTATAAATCAGTTACTATAGAGGTCCGCGGTCGGTATGTCTACGGGTATCTCAAATCAGAACACGGAGTACACCGTTTGGTGCGAATCTCGCCTTTTGATGCGGAGAAAATGCGTCATACTTCCTTTGCGCTTATTGAGGTTTTGCCAGAGCTAGATGAAAAAACTTCGATTGATATTGACCCCAAGGATTTACGGATTGACACGTTTATGTCTGGTGGCAAAGGTGGTCAGAGTGTCAACACGACTTATTCTGCCGTACGAATTGTTCATATCCCGACCGGTATTTCCGTGTCATGCCAGAACGAACGGTCGCAGCAGCAAAATAAAGATATGGCCATGAAAATTTTGCAGTCAAAATTAAATTTGTTAGAAGAAGAAAAACGTGCCAAAGAACGACAAGACTTACGTGGAGAATATAAATCCGCGGAATGGGGGAATCAGATTCGTTCGTATGTTTTGCATCCGTATCATTTGGTAAAAGATAATCGCACTGACTATGAATCAACTGATCCGGAGTCAGTGTTGGAGGGTGAATTAATAGCGCTTTCAGAAGCGTATTTACGATGGATTAAGAAATAATTTTTAGGATAAATTTTAATTTGTCGCTTTTTCTCGTTTGCGAAAACGAGAAGGATGGTCGCTTGAAGCGACCATAACCCGCTCAAAATTAAAATTTAACTTATAACTAAAGGATGATTATGAAAATTTTAAAAGAATGTAACTTATCAGAAGTGGTCGTTGAATTGTTGGCAGGCAAGACCATAATTTTTCCTACTGAAACTTCCTATGGGTTAGGATGTGATGCTTCTAATCAACAAGCCGTTGATACAATTTTTAAGATAAAAGCTCGGGTAGGTGATAAGCCGCTACTGGTCGTAGTACCAACTGTAGAGATGGCAAAAAAATATTTACTGTGGAATACAAATATTGAAAAGTTAGCAAAGAAGTATTGGCCGGGACCGCTCACTATAGTCGGAGAATGTAAGCCAGAATCCGGTTTGGCGTCCGGAGTAGTTTCAAATCAAGGTACGGTGGCGGTGCGGGTTACAGCCAGCCCGGTCATTAAATTTTTGAGTGAGAGCTTGGGCAAGCCACTTGTCGCGACCTCCGGCAATGTGTCTGGGGCTGGGGATATATATAATAGTACTGATGCCGAGGCAATGTTTGCGGATAGAGATGTACAGCCTGATATTATTTTAGATTTTGGACAACTCCCAAAGAATTTACCGACAACTTTAGTAGATGCTACTGGTAATGAGTTAAAAATTT
>CAYNEQ010000032.1:0-7623 GCA_964396295.1 uncultured Gammaproteobacteria bacterium | reverse complement strand
TGGTCCTGGTTTTGGTGTGCTCACGTTTGCTCTGATCGAAAAAGCGAAAAAAATCATGGCTTTTGAAATTGAAAAAAAATTAGAATCGTATTGGGGAGAAGAAATACGAAAACATAATAACCTAGAGATGGTCTGGGGCAATGTCTTAAGAGTTGCCAATTCCCAATTCCCGATTTCTAGTTATAAGGTTGTAGCTAATTTGCCATATCAGATCACTTCGCAAGTACTGAGAACCTTTTTAGAAAGGGAACATGGCCCGGAAATGATGGTGCTCATGGTGCAAAAAGAAGTGGCGGATCGTATTTGCGCGCCAGCCGGAGACATGTCGCTGCTCTCGGTATCTGTCCAGTATTATGGAGTGCCGGAAATTATTGCTCAGGTGCCTCGATCTTATTTTTGGCCAGCTCCGGCAGTTGATTCAGCCGTTATTAGAATTAAAATTGAGAAAGATATAGTCGCTCAAGCTAATGCAGTTTTGTTTTTTAAAGTTGTTAAGGCGGGTTTTGCGAGCCGAAGAAAAATGTTGTTAAAAAATTTGACGGCCATTGCTAAAAAAAACGACCTGCAAAAGATTTTTACCGAACTAGGAATAGATGAGAAGGTAAGAGCCCAGGAATTAACTATGGAACAGTGGAAAAAATTAGTCGATAAACTTTAAGGACGCTTATATTTGTGGTATACTATAGATACTTTAACTGACTGTGCGTATGCCAGAGGAAGAGGTACGGCCCGGCCTCCAGAAAGGCCAAAAGATGGGAGTGATTTTACTCTCTATTTTTGCGATCCTAGCCATCGGTTTAGGCGTTCTGCAGATCCGCAATACTATGTATGCGCCCTTTGCCTTAAATAATGATGTGCCCTATACGACAAAAGAAGATATTAATACCAACGAAGCTTTGATTTATAGAGACACTGACAAAGACGGCCTTAATGATTTTGATGAACTATACGTTTATATCACGAGTCCATATTTAGCGGACACAGATTCTGATGGTATTGATGATAAAACAGAAGTAGAAAAAGGTACGAGTCCGATTTGCGCCGAAGGCAAGGATTGTTCAAATCCTATTTTTACTGGTGAGTCATTACCGACAACTGTTGCCGCTTCTTCTACCAATGGTTCAGCGCCATTACCACCGACCGAAGACTTGGCTTCAATTCTTAACAATCCAGCGGAGGTTAGAAAAGCCTTGCTTGCTTCTGGTTTTGATAAAGCTGTGCTCGATCAGACCTCGGATCAAGATTTAATGAAAATAGTTACTGAAATTATAAACGCAAGCACTACGTCGAGTTCTTAGCAATTTTATTTGGGGGCTGGTAATTTGCATATGCATAAATTTCAAAAGTGGGGCATTAAATTTTTACTGGTAGTGTTTACCTGTTTAACTATAGGGAGTTCTTTGTTGTACGCCCAGCCTGCCCATGCGCAATTGCCCGTGACCGTCACTTCAGATATTCCTGGCACTATTGATAAGATTAAAGCTCTGGTAAAAGACGGATTTAAAAACGCAGCTATCCGTATATCAATTGATACGTTCTCTTACTTTTTACGTCGTGTCTCTTATGATACAGCTGTTTGGTTAGCCTCCGGTGGCAAGGGTCAAAATCCATTGGCGCACTACAAGAGCTTTGGTGGCTATATGAAAGATGTGGCCGATAATGCCGCCGGAGTGGCAATTGATGCTCTTGGATCACCGTATGGTTTGAATCTCTGTAAAATTCCAGATCCAAAGATCGATTTGGCCATGCGTATTGGTCTCACATATAAATTTTTAGATAAATCAGCTGGCCTTAATACCCAAACCGAAACCGAAGGTGTCAGCAAACCGGATTGTACCTGGACCCAGTTTAGTCAGGATGTTTTAAGCGCGGACAATTGGCAGAGTCAATTTGGCAAGCAGGCGGATGTGGCAAAAAAATTTAACGTGGCTTTTTCAGTCGATCAGACAGATATCGGTATTTTAATGAGTGCTACCAACAAAGTTGAGAGCTATGTGGCTGATCAGTTAGAAGCCCAAAAATTGGCTCGTCAGGAGGGCAATGGGTACAAAGCGGTAGAAGGTAAAATTGATGGCACCATTGTCACGCCTGCTAATATTGTTGCGTCGGAAGCGCAGAATTTAAGCCCTGGTGAGCAACGAAAAGAAGCCGAGGCAGGATTTTTGGCTACGCTTGGTACGGGAGCTGTTGGCAGTATCAGTGCTGCCGGGTCGTTATTTTTCAATACGCTGGCTTCACAAATCATGAAGAATTTCCAGACCAAAGGCATGTTCCCGTTCGGAGTCTGTGTCGGTAATAATGGTGATGCTTCATGTAAAAAATTACAAGACACGTTGACTAGCCTAGAAGGGCAGACTTCCCGCGGCGGACGCTTGGCTGCGCAAGCCTTATTTAGTGATCTGCTCACCCCGCCAAATATCGCCACTGATGATTTTAATATTTTATCCAACTTTACTAACTGTCCAAGTAACCCAGGTCCGGAAAATTGTGTGGCTGATTCGGGTTTGGCTCAAGCCGCCCAGGAGTCAAATAGCGATAAGACAATTACAGTTGCCGATGCGCTAGAGAAAAATTGGCTACACGGAGAATGGAAATTAATTTCTCCGGAACGAGTTGCCGATAATGTAGATACCAGTTGTTACCAGCGCGCCTATTGCTATGCTAATATTGCTAAGCTGCGCAAAGCAAGAATTTTGCCGCTTGGATTTGAAATCGCGGCTCTTAATAGCAATCCGGATAAACCTTGGACACTGAAGCAAGTCGTTGATGGTTTTAATGATTGTAATTTTATTACAGATAATACTGGTAAAGTCGTGGGTGTAGATAACGATCCGGTTAATAAACCATTTTGTCATTTGATCGACCCAGATTGGGTGCTCAAAGCTCCGCCGACGAAGTGTAATTTTATGGCCTATGGCGCTACGCCATATGTGGCCGGTACGCCAAACCGTTCCCAAGAATGTGTCGATATGACCACGTGTGTGGCCTATGATAAAGATGGTAATTGCGCTACGCAAGGGTATTGTACGCGCGAAAAAAACTCCTGGAAGATTGACGCCGCCAAGTGTGATTCACAAAATCGTACCTGTCGCAGTTTCCAGGATAGTACCGGCAAAAATGTAAGTTATTTGTATCGCACGCTGGATACCGGTTCTTGTAGTCAAGATACGGTTGGTTGCGCGGCGTATAGTCTTAAGCAAAATGCTGCCGGTGATTGGACTGGCTATAGTCGCGGTGATTTAGATATTGGCGAAAATTCTGTTTTGTATCTTAATAATAAGGTTTCTACCAATTGTTCCGCAAATTCTGACGGCTGTTCATCGTTTCAAACCGTAGAAAACGGCGATCAGTTGTATTTGAAAAAAGCGCCATATTATCTTGGATGTTATGATACTGATCCGAATACGCCGGCGATTAATTGGCCGCAAACCACAGCTGACATCAATCGACTGACACCGAAAGCTGCCTGCAACAATTATGCCCAACCTTGTGCGGCTGAGGAAGTTAATTGTAATTGGTATGAACCCGCAAGTTATAGCGGGGATAATATTCCAGGCAAATTTACACCGGCTAGTATTTCTAATGACCAGATAGTGTGGAATGACCAGTGTGACCAGCGCTGTGTCGGCTATGCGGCTTACCGAGAAATGCCAAGCAATTATTCTAATGGCCAGGCAGTTGATTATATCATTCCTTCCTCTGGCTCAAGTTGTAATGCGGTAGATGAGGGTTGTTCGAGCTTTACCAATTTGGCTACGACCGAAGGTGGTTTGGAAAAAGTGGAGTACTTCTCTTATTTACGACCTTGTATTTTGCCGGACCAGAATAAACAAAAGAATTTTTATACCTATGAAGGCTCAGAAGCTGGTGGTTTCCAATTAAAGAGTTTTGTTTTAGAAAAAGACCCGCAAACCGGCGGTCCTAAATATTTTTATCGCACGGCCGATGATTTGACGGCTTACAACAATAGTTGCAGTGAAAGTTTATATAAACAAGGTTTGGCCAGTCCAGATTGTCGACAATTTAATGATGACAAGGGCGCAGTGTATTATCGATTACTTTCTAAAACAGTGGCTGTTTCCCAATCATGTACCCCATATCGGTTAAATGATACCGAATTATATAGAGTAGCTTTAGATGAAGCAGGTTGTGCAGCCCAGAAAGGCAAATGGGAAAATGGTTCTTGCCAAGTTTGTTTCCAAAACGGTGAATATCGAGATGGGCAATGTTTTTATTCTGGTTTACCTGGCGGTACTCCTAATACTGCCGGTATGAGCAAGAGTTGTGCTGCCAGCGCCAATACCTGCCGGGCGTATAAAGGTAATGCCGGCAATAATGTTCGTAACATTTTCAGCGATACCTTTGAAGGTCAAAATGTGTTGGCTGGTTGGGGACCCGTAGCCGACATCAGTCAATCCGTAGAATCTACCCACAATGGCGAACATTCTTTATCATATAGCGGCACTGACGCAGTCGGAAAAGATATTACCTTAACTCCCGGAGAAAGTTATGATGTGGTCTTCTGGGTAAAAGGTTCAGCGGGAGCTGAAGTGACCGTAAGTTTGCAAAATGATGCGGAAGTTACCCTCGGCACTGTAGCTGTTGGCGATGCGTGGCAAAATTATCATTTAGGGCCAGTTGCGCTAGCAGGCAATGCTAGTTCAACCAAGCTGAAGTTTTCTCTCAGTAACGGTAATCGATTATTCCTGGACAATATTCATTTAAAAGAAGTGACTGATTATATCTACTTAGTCAAAAATTCTCTCAAAGTTAACCCGGTCTGTGATAGTAATCTAAATGATAATTTACCTGGCGAAGCGCTCGGATGTTCGCAATATAAAACTCCAGAAAACCAATCGGCATATTTGACCAAGTTTACTTCCTTGTGTCGGGAAAAAGCCATCGGTTGCGCCGCAGTATATGACACGCGCAATACGCCAAACGAAGTTGGTCCACGCGCTTACAATGTTTGGTTAGTTGGTGCGAGTGGGCAAAAAGTTACTAAGACCATTGGTGGCCAGGATTATAGCTGTCAAATTCTTGTCGGCCAAACTGGCTGTTATGTTAATACGACAGGCGCTACACTCACTACCATTGCGGCTGATGGCGGCACGATTGTAACTTCTACGATTTATATTCCACCGGACTCCACCTCTTCAACACCAATATACCTAGTAGCTAATAAAGAAGCGACTTGTAATGCTGCTGATCTTGGCTGTACTAAGGCCGGAAAAGTAGTTCCTGGTATTACCGGTCCTACCTATAGCACGGTACTTATAAAAGCTAACCCGGCTGAATTTGATAAAACGCTTTGCACGGCTCAGGCAGTAGGTTGCAATGCCTATGCTTCGGCAGACGGAGTATCATACTTCAAAGATCCACAGACCATTGGTCAAAAAGTTTGTACCTATAGAAATGATGTTTCAAAAGATGGTGTGAGTTACAAGGGTTGGTTCTGGAAAGGGGTTGGAAAGTGCGGCGGTAATGGATCTTTGTGTAGCGTTGATAGCGATTGCGCGCAAGGCGTGACGTGCCAACGCAAAGATGAGCAGCCATGCTATCCAAATTACTTACAAAGCGGCAATGATTATGGGTTGTGGTCGTACGGCGTCAGTAGTGCCTATGATAATTTTGTCGGTGAATGCCCGGCTAATCAAAGCGGCTGTACCGAATTTATCGATCATAACGAAGATAACAAGCCGTATTATTTAATTAATGATGATCGTTTGAAAGTCCGTCAAACTGAATGTAGTGGACAGATAAGTGAGAAATCTGGTTGTATTTTACTTGATAGAACTGATCAACCAAATAAATTATGGGACACAGCCGCTTCTTATGCGCAAAGTGTGGCTAGTAATAACAGTTTGGTTGCGCCTAAGTCTACCGCAAATAATAACGCAAACACAGTCTTAAAAGTAAACAGAGATCGCGAATGTGGTGAATGGCTACAATGTCGTTCCTCGCACCGGGTATTTGATCAGCAGTCTGGTACTTATAAAGAAATTTGTGATGATATTGGTCGTTGTAATAAAGCTGGTGACGGCTCTGAGGGCGGAATTATTAATTGTGCCAATTGGGTTGATAATACGCATGAACTTAGTAATCAAGTTTTGACCGATGATGCCTACCGCAATCGCAATACCGATTGGAACGGACAAGATTTTAGTGGTCTTAGTATCTTAAATGTTTTTCCAGTCGAAGAATTGTCAGAAGTAAATGTTGGTACAGCTCTGGCTTCTGATTGGCGTCTCGCTAAGCCGCTTGCTTGTGGTGGTACCGCAGGTCAAAATTGTAAATCAGCTAATCCAGATAGCTCAGCTTGTAATGCTCAAGGGGTTGCCTGTGGTCGTAATGGAGTGGGTACTTGTTTGGGTGGAACCTGTGTGCAAAATTATGATGGTTCAACAAATGTAAATACCCAGGCTATTAAATCTTCTTGCCGCGCTTATCCGGAAGAAATCTCGCCATTTCCAAATACAGAAGCTGTGCATAAATCATTGCCATATGCTTCAGTTAATACGTGTAATGAAGTAAGTGGATTTACTACTGACCTGGATAAGGCAAACAGCTGCGATTGTAGTTATACAAAGGCAACGTATGGTGATGTGCTTACTAAGTTTTGGAATTTTAATAGTCCAAATAAAGACGGACTGGTTAATAAGAATAATAATCTTGTTAAAGGAATAGTAAGCGGTCTTTGTTTAGGAGGAAGTAATGAGGGAAAAGTTTGTGGCACGGATAGCGATTGTGCCAATGGCAGTTGTCAAAAGTTAAAGAATGAATCTAAGCTTATTGGCTGGGAAGGCTATTGTCTTGAGCCGGACATTTCTCGGCCGCTTAATGCGGAGCAGAGTCAATTTGCCTGTCTAACTTGGTTTCCAAAGGATAATATTTCTGGATCCTTAGATATTAATAATCAGCATATAGAGGCTGGTTTTCAAGCCGCCACTGCAGGAGGAAAATATTATTGCTTGGCAGCAAAAGGTAATCAGCAACCTGTACAAGGCCTTAATAACGTGTGGAACTACGAAAAATTATTAGTAAATCAAAGAATATCTCATTGTGGTAATCATCTTGCCGGTCAGGCCTTGGCCAACTGCCAAGCGAGTGATAATCTTGCTGGCAATTCGGATACGGATCGTGAAATAAGACTATTTCAGCTCCCGGCCCCAACCACTATCTATAAAGATGAAATTGATTATATAAAAATAGTTGCACATGGCAATGGTAATTGGTTTCCAAACGGTACAGCTACTTTTTTTATAAGAAATGGTTTGATAACAAAATATAACGGCCCTCAATGGAGTATCGTCGGTAAAGAAGGTCAAACTCCTCAGAAACTCGGTTCAGGGACTACTCAAGAAGTCACAAATATTCCTTTGGGTCGTTATGTTGCTTCTGATGGTACGGGTAATGATGCGTGGTATATAAGGTATGATGACGGAGAGGGGCAAGGAGGCGATGTAAACGATGCTCAGTTTGCTGATCCTTCTGGTGATGATATATATTCAGAATTAGGCTATAGAGATTTGCTTGCCGGAGAAGGTCTAGGTCCAGTTACCGGCAATACTCCTTCTTCGTGTAAGAAAGTCACGGTTCCTGGACATGATTCTTTCCAAAATT
>CAYNEQ010000031.1:0-7652 GCA_964396295.1 uncultured Gammaproteobacteria bacterium | reverse complement strand
AAGCTGTCTCGGTATTTATTTAGGTTTTCTATACACGCCTACTAAGCCGCAGATTTTTCAAAATGGCACCTTTGCATAATCCTTTTGAATTTAGAGACTGGAGCGAATAAAAAATTGTTATGCGCTTTTGGTTAATCCATGGGTTCTTTGTGCTTATTGCTATTTGGATGAGTTTGTATAAGTGAAACGTGAATTATGAATCATGAATTAAGAATTACGGCTCGCTGTGGGCATAATTCATAATTCTTACTTCGTAATTCAAATAAAATATGTATTTATCTTGGGAAGAAAAAAAAATAAACGAATTTGACGATAAAACTATTGAATCTGCCTATAACGATGGGTTTGTTTTTACCCGTGTTGCCAAAGGAACCATGAATCAAACACGCAGCCTGAGAATAGATCTCCAAAAATTTGAATTATCGTCGGAGAATAAACGAATTTTAAAAAAAACTGAGGACTTAAATTTATCTATTTCCCCTATTCCTTATCCAGGATATACTTGGGAAATACATAAGCTGGGAAAAGATTTTTATGAACAAAAGTTTGGCAAAGGAACATTTAGCGCGCAAAAAATAAAAGAGTTAATTATTGATAAGGAAAAAAGTAATTTTAATCAACTGTTCGTGTATTCGTTACCAGCTGTAATTCTGAGCCCCGCAAGCGGGATAAACTCCGCGAAGAATCCCTTACACCAAACCGAAAGGGATCCTTCAGTCGTAAAACTCCCTCAGGATGACAAACGGTTGCCTGTCGGTTACTGCATCGCTTTGGAAACAGAAAACATTATACATTACTGCTATCCTTTTTATGATCTCGAATTAAACTACCAAAATCTTGGTATGGGCATGATGCTTAAGGCAATTGTTTGGGCGAAGGAACAAGGCAAACAATACATCTACTTAGGTTCGGCACAACGACCAACTGATACATACAAACTCCAATTTGCCGGCTTAGAATGGTTCGACGGAAGCAAGTGGCATGAGGATTTAGAAAAGTTAAAGCTAATTTTACAAACAGCATGAAAATTCATTTTATCGGCATCTGCGGTGTAGCTATGAGCGCGCTCGCCACCGCCTTTCATAATGAGGGCTGGGAAGTGACGGGCAGCGATGCGGGATTTTTTCCGCCTGTTTCAGATTTCTTAAAAGAAAATAAAATTAATTTTTATCCCGGCTGGCATCCAGAAAAGATGATTGCCGGCGGCGCCCCAGACGTGATTGTGGTTGGCAACGTGGCCGGATCAACCAATCCAGAATTTTTATTTGCGCAAGAGCACAAACTGAATTATAAATCATATCCTGAAGTCGTAGCCGAATATATTGTACAAAAAAATTCTTTGGTCTGCGCCGGCACCTACGGAAAAACTTCTACCGCTGCTTTACTAACATTGATATTACAAAACTCTGACATTGATCCTAGCTATATGTTTGGTGGTTTGAGTTTAAATTTAAGCTATAGCGCAAAAATTAAAGGTCAAGCTGAAAGTTGGAGCGTGCTTGAAGGAGATGAATATAAGACTGCTCGCTGGGACAACCGACCTAAATTTGCCCTTTATTCCCCTACTCATCTATTGCTTACTTCTGTTTCTTGGGACCATGCCGATATCTACCCGACTAAAGAATCCTATCTGCAAGCGTTTCGGGAACTGGTGGCTACAATTCCAAACCGAGGCTTGATTGTAGCCTGCACAGACGGCTCGAATATTGATAAAATTTTATCGGCTAATAAAAACGAGGCAAAAATTATCAGTTACGGAAAAGGCAAAAAAAATGATTATTCATATACTGACATAAAGCAAACAAAAAACGGCCTCACCTGCACCATTTCCCATGGTGAAAAAAACTATACCATTGCTTCGCCGGTACTGGGAGAGCATATGGCCGAAAATATCTGCGGCGTTTTTGCTATGGCAACAGAAATTGGCGTAGACACAGATATTATTATAAAATCTATCGCTGAGTTTAAAGGTATTAAAAGAAGATTAGAAAAAAAATACGACCAAGATATTATTATTTATGATGACCTGGCGCATTCTCCTACCAAAGCCAAGGCAACCTTAAAAACCTTGCGCGAAATTTATCCGCACAGCAAAATTATAGCTATTTTTGAACCCAATACCGGTAATCGAAAACTGCAAGCCGCGCCCGGTTATGCTGATGCTTTTACAAATGCTGATGCTGTCATTATTCCATCTCTGACAAAATTAAAAACAGATCCGACTGATCCTGAGCCGCCATTTGACGGTAAATTCTTAAGAGATATAATTGCCAAAACTCATGATAATGCTATTTTCATTGAAAATGATAATGAAGTGATACAATATATAGAGAAAAATTTAAAAAAGGAAGACGTCGTCGTCTTCCTTGGTTCCCATGGATTTAGAGGGATGATTGAAGAAGTTATTTCCGATTCGAATGAGCGAAAAACAAACTAATTTGTTTTTCCGAGTGAGTGAAGAAATATACGCGAAGCGTCTATTTACCTTCGTCAATCACTTCGGCAGTAACTACACCGTCTTTAATTTCATTTACTAAAAGCGTGATACCGCACACATCGCATTCCACCACATTTCCGACAGCTAAATTGATATATGAAGAAAGATTAACTTCATTTTGACATTCTGGACAAATAAGCTTCATAAAATTACGTTTATAAATAAATCGTCTTTGGATTATATAACAAACTAGTAGCCACTGCAAGCGCCTATGATTACCCCTCAAGATGAATCAAAAAAGTTAGCCCGATCTCTTGGTGTAGATACGCCCATATACCTCAAACGAGAGGATTTACATCCATATAGATCACACAAAGGCAGGTCTATCCCTATTATGATAGAAAAATATATCCGAGATGGCTGGGCAAATTTTTGTATTTCTTCTTCCGGTAACGCAGCCTTGGCTACGGCTCTGTATATACAAAATTATAATAAACAAAATATTACCTCTCCCCTTTCCTTAAAAATTTTTGTTGGTAAACAAATACCAACTGAAAAATTACAGTTACTTATAGAGGCAGCTTCTCTTGATTCTCACATCGCTATTGAACAAGTAGACGCACCAAAGCAAAGCGCTTTTCAGTTAGATAAAAATGGTTCTTATAAGAACCTCCGCCAATCGACTGACGACACGGCTTTGGCTGGTTATCAAAGCTTGGCAGATGAACTAGGACAAATACCCAATCTGTCTGCAGTTTTTATTCCCACTTCCAGCGGCACTACCGCTCAAGGGCTGCATATAGGTTTAAAAAAGCTTGGCCTTAACCCACAAATTCACATAGTACAAACTCCAAAATGCCACCCGCTCGTTGATAATTCCCCCTCTGGACCATCTCTGGCAAACGCAATCGTGGATACTGTCGCTTATCGTAAAGCAGCAATACAAAAGGTATTAGCTGAAAGCAAGGGTAGAGGCTGGATTGCCACTGACACAGAAATACTAAATGTTCAAAAAATAGTAAGCGATGTGGAAAATTTTGATATCTCACCAAACAGCGCCCTCTCTATTGCCGGACTAATGCAAGCAACAAAAAGTGGCTGGCACTTTTCCGGAGCAGTTGTTTGTTTGATTACGGGAAGGTAATTTATTGTCCGTTCATCAACACAATCTCATCCTTACCATCAAAATCAATATCGGTAGCGCCAACTTTCAGAGCACCGGTAGTAAAAGTACCGCTTAATTTAAATTGAGAAATCAATTTACCGGCCAGGGTATATATTTTTATTTGTTTAGTCTGACCGACAGTATAAGCCACAGCAATCTCTTTAGTATTATCGCCATTAAAATCTCCAACAGTCACTCCGAGTTCACCATTAACCTTTTTTGTATCCACAAAAAATCTTTTAACAACCTTGGAAATTCGATTATCAAAAATAACTACCTCCGGACGAAGGCCGCCAGCGGTGCCAACAATAACTTGACCGTTTTTAACCGGATCAGAATTAGTATTTTCTAAGACCGCTACACTCATGCCGGATTTATATTTTTTGCCAAGAGGGAATATATTTTCTTTAGTCACCGCACCATGATAATCATAGATTACCGCTTGGCCACCCTTGCTTTCGGAAACAACAACACTATCTGCCTGTTCTCCCGCCAATCGGCCTACCGCAATATTTAGATCGCTTTTATAACTACCGGGAAATGGATACCCGTCAAACCATAATTCTCCCAGTGTGTTAAATATTTGCAATCGCGGACCGGTAGCAATAATTTTTTCTTCGGTTCCATCACCATCCAAATCGCCATGATAAATTTTTGAACCGCCCAAGACATCCTCTTCATAGATAAACAACCCGTTGCGAGAACGATTGCCTTTCACATCAAAAAAACGGACAAAATTACCGTTGCTAAAGACAATATTTTTGAGCGTCTGTACTGGCCGCAACATGACCACACCATCTTTAGAAGCCAAATTTACCTGACTGACGATAGTTCCGTTATTCACCGTCTTATCCTGTAAGCCGTTAATTTTTTCATACTCACCGCCAAGGTCAATATTTTGGCTTTGGGCAGTAGGATTGACCAGCGCAATACCATGTTCATATTCTCGACGCCAGACATCCTCATCAAATTGCGATTTGTTGTTTTGAGAAATAGCCGCGCCCAACGGCTTACCCAGATCAACATCGTATTCATCGTACCACCAGGTCTGACCATGATTTTGATCGCCAAAATCAAACGAATAATAACCATCAAGGAGCAGCGTGCTTGCCAATCCAAACCGAACTTTTTTAAAATCAGATTGTTTCCCCGTATTACCGGTATTAACATTAATAATCATGAATCGAGGTTTGGGATCAGCTGTTTGATTAGCCAGATACGTCTTCATGGCCTGTTGCCAACCCAAAAAAGATGGAAAGCTTTCCAACATGATTCCATTTAAATCGTTTTTATAGGCATCGCTCGTCGCATTGCCGACCAAGATGTACTTGTTGCCGGTTAGTTGCCTGGTTTTTTGGTATAGTTCTCGCATGCCTTGTTGCCAGTGATAATCAATTTCTGTATCAGTGCCGAGATCTTTATTGAGATCAACTGTATTACCTGCAATCCACTTCACATCTTTCCACGCATTATCATAAAATACTCCATCCCAGAGACCGGTAGATAAAATTTCCTGGCTGACAAACTGCGCTAAGTATTGATTAAATCGGACTCCATTAACCGCGGGCGCATTATCAGCCACATTAAGCATCCAGGTACCAGGCCAAAATGTCAGGCGATTATTTTGAGTATCAGTCAAATACCAATTACTATTAATGCCCGCTACTAATTTTCGGCGCATAATGCTTGAACCGCTCGCCGCATCCTGTTTTATTTCTTGGGGGGTGATATAGGCGAGCAAAATAATATCGGGGTTGAGCTGTCTAATTTTTTTGATGGCTTCGGCGCTATTTACCTGGGTTTCCATGTCTAATACTAACAGGTCCCACTTGGCTAATTCAGGAACTTTGGAAAGCGGAATTTCCCAGCCTAAAAAATAATTAGCGCGTTTTGGGGAACCACGTAAGGCCAAAGATAGTTGGGGAGAAAATAAAATAACATAACCAATTCCCACTAATACTAAAGCAGCGGCCAATAGATATTGCCGCGTCTGTTTGATTTTTTTGGTGCGTCTTTTCCCGTGCACAGCCATACGTGAATTTGTCTTTATTTTAGCATAAAATTATGGTATACTCAAGAAAATTACTAGCAACATTCTGTTCTGTCAGTATGAACCATCTCAAAAATTTTTCTTTCAGCGCCTTGGTAGTTATTTTTTTATCTGTCTTTATAATTTTTAACGCCAATACCAGTTTGGATGTGCTGGCCTTTTTATTAATTGGTTTTATTATTTTGCAGAAGATCTCCGGCGAATACTTTATTCTCATTCTGCTCACGCTGCGCCCGATGTTAGATTATTGGAGAGATTATAATATTTTCTCTATACGATTTGCAGATTTTAACATCAATGCAGCCCTTTCTGTCTTTTTACTCTGCTGGTCCATTCTATTTTTTTCTCAAAATTTCAACTATTTCAAAAAAGTCCCTCTCAAAGTATCATGGATTTTATTTATTATCTGGTGTGCTGCCTCAGCCTTATACACCTACCACCTACCCTCGACCATTACCGAAGTTCTCAAACTCACCAACCTGTTTGGACTGTTTGGTATTTGTTATATCATGTCAGAAAAATACGGAAAAAGTTTTCAGAAAAATTTCTTGGCGGCAGTCATTGCCAGCGCCTGCATTCCCATAGCCATGGGCGCTTACCAGCTTTTTACTAAAACCGGCATGACCATCGACGAAATTTCTAATCGTATTTATGGAACATTTGCTCATCCCAATGTTTTGGCTACTTTCGCCCTCGTGCTACTGATGGTAATTGTCAACGAATTAGTTAAGAAAAAAACCGCGCCGGAGGAAGAACCTTTCTGGTTAAAAATTTTTGCCGTAATTTTACTTGGCGTTATTGCCTTTACCTATACACGCATCGCCTGGATTGGTGCCATAATCTTATTTTTAGCAGTCGGACTAAAATATTATAAAAAAATGGTTCTATATACGGCGGGCGCAATCGTTCTTTTTTATGCTGTTTTTTATCCGCTCAACCGTTATCTTATCTCAAATTATAATATCAATTTACAAAGCAACAGCATCCTCGCGCGATTGACCAGTCGCAATCCTGATTCTGATTCCATCAATTGGCGAACGGAAGTTGTTTCCAAAGCTATACCGCTTTTTCGAAAAAAATATCTGATCGGCTATGGCTACGGCACCTTTCCTCGAGTGTGGGATGATAATAAAGACATTCAAAATATTTGGGATAATACCTCTGAAGCCCATGATGATTATATAAAAGTTGCTTTGGAATCTGGTATCATCGGTCTTGCCCTATTTCTGCTTATATTTGCTAGCATGCTCTACAAACAAGTGCGGATTGGATTAAAAACTCATTTTCACAATCTTATCTTTATAACGAGCCTTATTATTTATTTAGTGCTTAGCCTTTCGGATAACATGCTCCATCATACGCCAGTCATTTGGTGGCTCTGGGCAATATGGGGAGTTTGGAGTTATAAAACAAAAAACCACCCAGAGAGAGTTGCCTAAATAAGTAATGAATTATTTATTCAGGTAATCGGGTGGAAATTTTGCTAGACAGAAATCTGTCTATTTTTATTTACTACCTGTAGGTAATAAAGACAAATAGAAAGATTTTTAAGGGACGAACTTCAGGAGAAGAGCGCGTGAGCGACTGGCGCCCACGTGGGGCGTCGGTTGCCAAGCGACCTCTCCTCCTTGCCCTGAAAACTAGGGCTGTGCGAACCTCACATCGCGATCACCTGGACCGTGGCCCGGTAGACCACGGAACCAGTCACGTTCTGACACCTGAACCCCTGGATGGAGGTGCCCAGGGGGTGCCAGTCAGGATCAGATCCAGGATTTGGCTTGGGGCCATTGTTCTGAAAACCACCGGACACCTGGGGGATGGCAATCGCCGTACAAGTGACCGGATCACCCGGATCTGCGGGCGCTTCCCAGGCGATGCCAAACATCATGGCTTCGAGCTTCATGGCCCTGACCTCCAGGGTCACGTCCGGCAGCTGCTGCCCACCGATCGTGGTACAGGTGGCCGTGAGCCGGTTGAGACCCAGCGCCATGGTGACATGG
>CAYNEQ010000030.1:0-7731 GCA_964396295.1 uncultured Gammaproteobacteria bacterium | reverse complement strand
ATATGGCGGCTTGCCCATCTTAAGTTTTCTCTTCTTAAAGGCTTTAACAAAGCTAGTAGCGGCCTTATTTTTTTTGCTGGTTTTTCCATTGCTTGCAGAACCTGCTGGCACCAAGGCATTGCGACCAGTATAGTTAAATTGATTGATAGATCCTATTAAACCACTGATACATCTTCCGGGATTAAATACAGCTTTCGGAGCAGCATATAACACCCGCATCTTACTCTTAAACCCAACTTTAGATATCTTTTCTTCTACGGCTTTAACATTATCCCGAGCCCCTGGAGAAAGATCAGAAATCTTCCCTTCTTTGTGCTCCTCATGCGCCCCATGCTCACCCTCATGCGGCGGAATGATAGCATGAATGATGCCATCTAAAACAAAATTTATCCATTTGAATAAGAAAAATTGCTCACCACCATGATGACCACCGCCAGTGATCAGCCCTTTCACCACCTCTATCCCGTGTTCTTTCCAAGAATCTGGAGCTGGTTCAATTACAATTTGTAGCCATAAATTTTCGCCCGGACCAATGCGAGTAAAGTTTTCCAAAATAGACGCCATCGGGTCGGCAAAGGTAACATCCTTGGCAAAATTATGCTCAAACTCATCATAATTTCTGATTGGGAAAGCTTCCGGAGCCGCCAAACCAAATTCGATTCCGGTCATGTTGTGAGTATCGTTTGGATATTTATCCGGAATCATAGAAGTGTAGTCCTCGACTTCGGTAATTTCCGCCATCGGATACTGCGCATAGATAGCAGCTTCAACCAAATCTCGATGAGCCACTTCTGTATAAATCAAGAATTGGATATAGCCTTCCAAACTAATAACCTCTAAACTAAATCCTTTTTGTTTTGCCCCACCCCAATACTTATCGACAAAACCCGGCTGTTCTAAGGCGCCACTCAAATGGGCAAAAATTTGTTCCACCGCTTTTGGACTTTGAATCGTATCCGGCGGCACATCAACTGCGAGCACCACCCACTGCCAATGATGGACATTAATTTCCTCTCGCAATTCATGCCAGAGGTGCGCGCCCACCCAAAAAATTACGAGCGCTAAAGCTGCCCAACCGGCAATCGCAAAAATCACCCTGATGAGTTGCAAAGTAGGAAGAGTTAAAATCATGCTCCAAACTGACAAGTCGATCGTAATATTAAATGGCAGCTCAATAAGCGGCGGCATACCAAAAGGCCCTAGTGTTTAAGAATTTTATATATTCCTCCATAGACAATAAAGACAGCAAAAATAGTCCACCACCAGCCAAAATCACTCGATACCCAACCACTGTAATATGCCAAAGCGCAAATGAGTGTTGCGCAGAGCGCGACTAAGTGACGAATTGTATCGTCAGACATATCTTTAAAGAGTTATGAATTATCACTTGTCATCCTGAAAGCAGTGAAGGATCCCTCTCGACACAACTTAGTGAATGGGACAGAGATTCCTTGCTTCACTCAGAATGACAATTTAAAAAAGACCTAAAACTAGAATAAGTATATCATATTCTCTAAGCCAAAACAAAAACCCGCTCTAGCGGCGGATTCTTATTTTTATAATACTGATACTATATAATTATTTTAGGTTCTTCAATTTTTTAACTTTCCTGTATTCAATAACGGTTATTGGTATCCAAATAATGGCAAAACTGAATACTAAATTAAAAAACGTTATAACCGCACCAGCCAAAGGGGCACTTACAGTGGCCATAATCTTCCCAAGTAGAAAAGAAACGAAGCCTGCATCGTTAAAACCATAGCGAGATTCTACCATATGACGAGTCCCTAGATTGACAAGACTTAAAATCGACAAAGATAGAAATATATAAAAATTAGTTAAATGCCTCTTTAATGAAGAATCGGAAAAGACTATTCCATTGCTAGATTTATTTTTTTCTTGCCAATTATAGACGACAACCAAGAGCGGACTGGCAATAAAGATTGAAGAGTAGGCGCCGCTGGCAATACCAATAAGTAAGGCCAAAGCAAAGTTATGAATACTGGCGCCGCCAATAAAATACAAGGCAAATAGCGGCAATAAGGTTTTCACCGTCGTATTGATAGAACGCATCAAAGTCTGATTCAAACCGTTATTAACGACTTCAGAAAAATTATCAGCGCTGTGACGTAATAAGTTCTCACGGATACGGTCATAGACCACAATCGTATCATTAACTGAATAACCCAACACCGTAAGCACTGCAACCACAAAGGCTGTATCAACTTCTATACCATAATATTTACCCAAGAAAGAAAAAATACCGACAACTAAGAGCACATCATGGACGAGTGCCACAATTGCCAAAGCCCCGTATTTCCAACTGGCCACGGGCCGAGAGATCTTTCTAAAGGAATAAGCCACATAGACGATGATGCCGAGATTTACGAGGATAACTGCCCAGATGGATCGGGTCTTTAACTGTTGACTGACTGAAGGGCCAATGGTTTCAAAACGATCTTCACGAAAACCATTATTTTTTAACTCAGCATTACTCTGTAACGCAGTCAATAATTTTTGATGCTCAGGCTCAGTCAAAAAATCAGTACGAACAATCAGCCCTTTGTCTCCTGTTTTCTGAAACGCTGCATGAGTAAAATTGAGCGACTTAAAGACTTCTTCTACGCGAGCAGTTTCCGGACGAGTCGTGAAAGACATTTCCATCAGCGACCCACTAGTGAAATCGATACCCGGCTTTAGTCCCCACATAATCACAAAGACCAAAGCGACGGTCGTGACAATACTACTAAAAACCAGAAGGAATTTGGAATATTTAATAAATGGAATAGTCATAGAAGATTATTTAGTAGCAGTTATATTATCCCTTTTAGTATAGCCCAAGAACAAATGATTCCCCTCTTCTTTTTTGAAGAGCAGCAAGACCACGCGCATGATGGTGCGAGTTAAGACAATAGCCGTAAAGAGATTAACTAAAACACCAATAGCCAAGACGGTGGCAAACCCTTTCACAAATCCGCCCATCCAAACCATGAAGATACAGCTAATAAGGGTGGTGATATGGCTATCACGGATAGAAGGCCAGGCACGCAGGAAGGATTCTTCTACAGCTGATTTTAAACTTCTGCCATCACGCAGTTCTTCTTTAAGCCGTTCAAAGACCAAGACGTTTGCATCAACCGCCAAACCGATAGACAAGATAAACCCGGCAATACCAGAAAGAGTCAGGGTTACACCCATAATCTTAAATAACGCTAAGTTAAGGAGCACATACATGCAGAGTGAGAAAGCGGAGAGCAAACCTGGCAAGCGGTAATAAATAATCATGTAAGCAAGGACGGCGATTAATCCGTAAATACCGGCCATAAAGCTTTTTTGCAGAGAATCAGCGCCAAGGGTCGCATCAACTTTTTGCTGACTGATGAGCTCTACTGGCACTGGTAACGCACCGGAATTCAAGCGTTGAGCCAACAGACGTGCGTCTTGCAAAGAGAAACTGCCGCTAATCACAGCGCTGCCGTTTAGAATTGGCTCATTGACGACCGGAATGCTTAAGGCAGAACCATCCAAAAATATGGCCACTGGTTTGCCTACATTTCTTTTGGTCAAATCAGCAAAGAGCTGGGTGCCTTCATCATTAAATTGTAAGGCGACTTGCACCTGACCAGTCTGATTGGCTTGACTGACTTCAGCTCGTTTTAACTGCTTACCGGAAAGTCCGGTAGCTTTCCACTGCTCAGCTGGCGGTACCATATCAACCGGTTTTTTTATTTTTATAAGCACTCTGGCAATATCATATTTGGTAACTGCTGTGGAAGAGGTACCTGCTTGAGTAGTTTGGGCAGAAATACGTTTGATGATATTTACCCCGTCAAAACTGTTAATAAGCTCAGTACTAATTTCACCGTCTTTATGTTTGCTGGCCCAAGTATAGAATTCCGGAACAATAGTATTATCCAAAAAACCAAGATCACCTTTATTTGGTTTGGAATAATCATCTTCTGAATATTTGTCTACAACTGTATTAAAATCAGTTCCATCTTTAATGGCCTTTAAAGCTTCCAGGGCTTTTTTCTGCGCCGCGGCATTATAGGTATCCATTTCTTTTTTCTCAGCAGCAGTCAAAGCTCGAAGCGGCTGATCACTCTGTTCTTTAAATTCTAAAATTGGTGTTTCACCAATCATTTTAATGGCTTGATTTACATCAGTGACACCTGGCAATTCTACGATTACTCGATAGTCATTATTGACTCTGGTGGTCTGCACAAGCGGCTCGGCGACTCCCAAACCTCCACGCACCCGGCGTTCAATCACATCACGAACACCTTCGACAGCGCTCGCTTTATCACTGCCAGGAATTAAATCAGTATTAGCTTGGTACACCAAATGAGCCCCGCCTTGTAAATCAAGACCAAGGTTAAAACCCTTGCCAGGCAAATTCGGAATACCGATATTGGCCTTCTGGTTTACCCAATTTATACCCTGATTAGCATAGGACGGAAAAACAACGACGAGGCACAAAAGAGCCAAGAGAATAATACCGAAAACACGGCCTTTGAGCGTGCTTTTTGAGACAGGTTTGATCTTATTTTTTACAGCCATAAATATAATAGATTAGAGAATGTGGTCTAATTTTAATGTATTTGACTCTTTTTGACAAGGCCTAAAATTTATACTTCGGGGATAAGATTTTCGCCTTCCATTTCGCCAATATATTCAAAGCGCGGCATGGTTTTTCCATTTACTTCTACGTTTTCTATGAACATAGATAGCGGTCGCACCCACAACCCAAAATCATCATACAATTTTCGATAGACCACTAATTCTTCCATGGTTTCACTATGCTTAGCCACTCCGATAACCTGATAATATTTTTGTTTATAATGTTTGTATTTTCCTGGTTTGAGCATATGCATAAATTTGACTTCATTATAGTATAAATTGTAGTATCTGGGTAAGGAGAACAACGCATGCCAATCGATCTGCCTGAACAGTACCCAACGGACCACGAGCTGAACGCACTCGTCCGCTTCTACTTCAACGAAGAGCCGCAAGAGGGAGAGGAAGCAACCCGACCAACTCTGCCGGACATTCGTCTTCCACAAGCAATCACCAGTGCCGGGACGAGACTCGTTACCAGCAGCAGCATTGCTGCAACCACAACGACGCTAGCCTACGGGCTGCAGACCATTGGCAGTGCCGTCCGCAGCTGCTGAGCCTACCAGGACTGGGAGGTTCACGCTGTCATCGTCAACCCAGAAGTCGGGATCATCTACATCACCCCTTCGAACCCAGCGCTCCACGGTGATGGGCAGCAGACCGTGTTCTGGGTAGTCCGGTACCGCCGAGGCTAGGCACCCGCACCGCCAGAGGCATGCACCCCGCCCGGCTCAACGAGCCGGGCGTTAGTTCCTTAGGGAGTTACAAAAACTCCAGAGTCCTTTGAGCCTCAGCGTACAGCTCAACGGACGACCGTCTTTCCTACCCTGTCGCCCCCGAACATGGTTTAGTTCCTGTCTAATACATGGGAATCTAAATCCCGGTCTAAGAGGATGGAAAAGGCGGTCTTGTTTTATTTTAAGCTCCGTGGCACTTCTTATACTTTTTACCACTACCACAATAACATGGATCATTATGGCCAATCACATTACCACTCGGATCTTTTTCTTTAGAAGAAACAGCGGCCGAAACTTCAGCTTTGCCTTCCTCGCTTTTGCTGGCACCGCTAAATTGCAAACCGCTAGCATTTAAGCTACTCATCACTGATGGCGCCATCTGAATGCCGAGATTAACTTTATAAATCAGGTAAACAACTTCTTTTTGTATTAAACCCAACAATTCATTAAACATCCGGAACGTTTCCCGCTTGTATTCCACAAGTGGATCTTGTTGCGCATAGCCGCGAAGACCAATGCCGGTACGCAAATAATCTACAGCCACGAGATGATCTACCCATAAATTATCAATGGCGCGAAGCAGGACTTGCTTTTCTATCTCTAACAATAATTCCGGATTTGGCACAGCTTTTATGAGCAAGGTCTCATACTTCTCTTTTGCTAATCCTACCAAGTATTCAATAATCTTAGTACGGATTTCCACATCATCTAATTTCTCTTTAGCTTCTCCGGCGGCCAAATCGGCCACCCGCTTTTTCTCCTCATCAGACAAAGCAAAGATCGTAGAAACGGTTTCTAAAATTTCTTTCACATTCCAATCATGGCGACTGTCGGCGTTGGTATGGAAAGAAATCACTTGTTCAATCTCCTGCTCGATCATTTCCAAAATCATCTGACGCAAAGTTTTATCTACCGACTCACCACGTTTTTCCTTATCAAAAGAACTGATAATTTCTCGGCGCTTGCCATAAATCACTTCACGATGACGATTTAAGACATCATCATACTCAAGCAAATGTTTACGAGTATCAAAGTGCATGCCTTCCACTTTTTTCTGTGCAGACTCAATAATACGCGTAATCATTTTTTGTTCGATTGGCATGTCTTCCGGCACTTTGAGGGTTTCCATAACCGAGCGAATGCGATCGCCGGCAAAAATACGCATCAAATCATCCTGAGTGGAAAGATAAAATTGCGATTCACCCGGATCACCCTGACGACCACTGCGACCACGCAACTGATTATCAATACGGCGACTCTCATGGCGTTCGGTACCAATAACAAATAGACCGCCAGCAGCGCGGACTTTTTCCGCTTCTTCGGGTACGACTGGATTACCGCCAAGCAAAATATCCACCCCGCGGCCAGCCATATTGGTAGCCAAAGTCACCGCTCCGGCGCGGCCGGCTTGCGCGATAATCTCACCCTCTCGTTCGTGATTCTTGGCATTTAAAATTTCATGTTTAATACCATCTTGCTCCAGAAACAAACTGAGGGCTTCGTTTTTATCTACGGAAATCGTACCGATAAGCACCGGCTGCCCTTTGGCTTGCAATTCTTTTACCGTGGCGGCAATGGCTTTATACTTTGCCTCTTCGGTTTTATAAATTCTATCTGGATGATCAACTCTGACGCGTTGTTTATTTGGCGGTATCACTACCACTTCTAATTTATAAATCTTGCCAAACTCCTCGGCTTCAGTCACGGCCGTTCCCGTCATACCCGCCAATTTGGGATATAATCTAAAATAATTCTGAAAAGTAACGGTGGCCATGGTCCGGCTCTCTTGTTGAATCTTCACACCTTCTTGGGCTTCAATCGCCTGATGTAAGCCTTCGCTATAGCGTCGACCCGGCATCTTACGACCGGTAAATTCATCAACGATAATTACTTCTCCATTTTCCACGATATAATCACGATCGCGGACAAACAAAGCATGCGCGCGCAAGGCTTGTTCCACATGGTGTACCGTGCGAATTCCCCCTTCGGCATAAATATTATCTATACCCAAGGCTTTTTCTATTTTGGCAATACCGGCTTCAGTCAGCGTTGAAGAACGCAATTTTTCATCCACATTATAATCTTCGTTTTCCTTGAGCGTTCGGACCAAATCAGCAAACTTGTAATACATGCTTGTCGCATCCTCGGCCGGCGCGGAGATAATGAGCGGCGTTCTCGCTTCATCAATCAAAATTGAGTCAACTTCGTCGACAATAGCATAAAAAAATGGTCGCTGCGAAACTTCGTTGCTATTCTGCACCATGTTATCGCGCAAATAGTCAAAACCGAATTCATTATTGGTACCGTAGGTAATATCGCATGCATAGGCTTCTTGCCGAGAACATCGATCAAGATATTCTGTCTCTACCTTAAACAT
>CAYNEQ010000029.1:0-8256 GCA_964396295.1 uncultured Gammaproteobacteria bacterium | reverse complement strand
ATTTTGATCAGCAGTACAATCATCGTTTATGCGTATTTCTATAAAGACCAAGCCGTCCGCGTTTGAAAATAAGGTAGAAAAAATTGATGAGAAGAATTTTATAGTCTGGGTGAAAGAACCGGCCCAAAACGGATTGGCAAATAAAGGTGTGGTACGAAATTTAGCAGAATATTTTAAAGTTTCGCAGTCGAGAGTGGTGATTAAAAAAGGATTTACGAGTAAAAATAAAATTATTGAGATTGTATAAATTCACCAATTTAAATGTATGGTTGATGTCTATAAAAAATCATTAAAACTCCACAAAAAAAATCAGGGAAAATTGGGTGTGGTGAGTAAAGTAAAAATTAAAAATAAGAAAGATCTGTCTTTAGCGTACACGCCGGGAGTAGCCGAGGTGTGTCGGGTGATTGCTACAGATAAAAAAATGGCTCGTGAGTATACACTTAAAAGAAATACAATTGCTGTTGTCTCTGATGGGTCGGCAATTTTGGGGTTAGGAAATTTGGGTCCTGAAGCAGCGATTCCGGTCATGGAAGGTAAGGCCATTCTTTTTAAAGAATTAGCAGGGCTTAATGCATTTCCGATTTGCCTTGATACCCAAGACACTGAAGAAATTGTTAAAGCGGTGAAATATCTGGCGCCAGTATTTGGCGGAATTAATTTGGAAGATATTTCCGCGCCACGCTGTTTTGAAATCGAAGAGAGGCTAAAAAAAGAATTGAGTATTCCAGTCATGCACGATGATCAGCATGGGACAGCGGTTGTGGTCTTAGCGGCAATGATTAATGCCATGAAACTCAAAAAAATGGATAAAACTAAGGCCAAGATTGTTATTAGTGGCGCAGGGGCCGCGGGTACAGCTATAACAAAACTGCTCTTGTTATACGGATTTACTAACATTGCCGTTTGTGACTCTAAAGGACTCTTGCATGAGGGTAGGGCAGATATTAATGCCGCGAAGATGGAATTAGCTCAAATTACACGTCAGGAAAAACAGGCTGATAAAACTTTAAAAGAAGTTATCAAAAATGCCGACGTATTTATTGGTGTCAGTGGCCCTAATGTTATTGGTGCAGAAGAAGTGAGGAGTATGAATAAAAAGCCAGCAGTATTTGCCTGTGCCAATCCGATTCCGGAAATCATGCCTGACCAGGCTAGATCTGGGGGAGCACACATTGTCGCTACTGGTCGTTCAGATTTTCATAATCAACTTAATAATTTGTTGGTTTTTCCCGGCGTGTTTAGAGGTGCGCTCGATAATAAAGTTACGCAGATTACTGACCAGATGTTAATCAAAGCTGCTGAGAATTTGGCTCGGTATGTGAAAAAACCAAGCCCTGACAATATTTTACCAAATCCGTTGGATAAGGGAGTGGTCAGAGTGGTCGCACGGGCGATTAGATAGAAGCCTTTTTAAGGCTCAACGTGTGTTTTTATATTACAGAACAAAATAGTAATTTACTTAGTCTTATCAAGGGGTTTGACTTAATACTAAATCTAGTAACTAACTATATGAAAATAAAAGAACCCGGATTTGAGGCAAAAGAAGCAATGGATAGTAAGACTCAGCTGGAAGCTTTTTTAGGAACACCGCCTAAAGAAGATGACGAAAGAGAGGTTTGGATGAAAGAGAATAAAGGAAAGATACGAGAAATTATAGAAAGTGGTTTTGTTGGTGATCAAAAAGATAAAGATGCAAAAAGAGTCTGGCTTTTTGAGGCGCTTTTTTCGTATTATAATTTTCAGAAATTAAGATTTAATACAGGGCTAGTCAATTGTTCCGGGGCAGATCTGTTAAGCTTTTTGGGATTACCTTCGGGACACGGAAAAGAAAGCGGAAAGGATTATTTTTATGATTTTACACGTGAAATTTTTCCAAAAGAAAGCGAGGCTTTAGCATGGATGGATGAAAAATTTCCATATCACATGATCCATAAAGAAAGACGAGCGAGGGTTTTAATTGGCGAGTTGAATGAAGAAGATAAAAAAGGCACCACAGACGATGAAATTAGAGAGGTTTTAGGATATACGAAGGAGGAGATGCAAAAAGATCCGGTTTTTTCCGCAAGCATTGAAAAAGCCCTGAAGGATTTAACGCCCGTAGAAGAAATAGTAGTTAGGTTTCATATTTTTGAAGATAAAGATTTCGCAGAGATTGGCCAGGCTGAATCGTTGCATATGTCAGGGGACAAAGTAAGGCAAATTTTTTATCAAGCACTTAGAAAAATGAGGAGGAGTTTAGAAAACAGACCATTTAAACTTTCACAGTTGCCCAGGTCTGAGCAAATTGATGGGTTGCATAGTGATAAATCACAAGAAGATAGGAGGGTTATAAATAGGATCAGGTATGTACTTGAAGATTTTTTTAGAAAGAATGAATTTTTGACTGCTACTGACATTAAAGATTTGTTACCGATTGGAAGTAGGTTTAAAGATCTATACGATAGAGATTCTATTAATTTTGATCGCGCTGTAGGTCAATTTTTGGTCAAACTAAATCCACGTCAACGGCAACTGGTATTTGATAAGATTGTAGAAGAATTCCCAATTAGAGAAGAGGATTCCAAAAATTGGAAAGAAGTTGAAGAGGTGATGGTCAGTGTTTTTGAAGAAATGATTGGTTCGGCGATTTTTATTAAGTTGATGGAAGAGTATGAGATGGCTGTTCCGAGCCAGTACCTTCAAAATACACAAGATGCAACTAAGGCGGCTAAATTTATGGCCTTGCATCAGGCTATTAGAGTGCAAGCCCGTCAAGCCGAGGATGTAATTATAAACAAAAAGAATTCTATTCAACAGCTTAAGGCAGCTCTTGCGCCAATTAGAAAAGACATAGAAAAGCTTGTGCGCTGGTATAACGAGGAGAAGAGAACTGATGAGTAATTACTAATTAAACCCCGGCTTCTTCGAGAGAAGTATTAGAGTTTGATTTTGCTTTTTTCCAAAACACGAGGCTCAAAATAAAAAGAGTAGTAGAAGTAATGGCCGAAGACATGCAGTAGAGACAGATAGATTTTAAGACAAAAAGTTGCAGATATACGAGACCTAGTGAAACTAAGAAACCAACCGTGACAAGACAGGCAGCGATTTTTAGGAGGCCTGCCTTTTTTGTCTGCAGGTAGAGAGTGGTGAAAATTAAGACCGTAAAGTAATACAGACAGCCAAGCAAAGCAATTGGTATTCCAGCTATTGTTGCAAATCGACTCGTGAGGACAACTTCACAGCCATGCAGCAGGGAGCAGGCGACAGGTGTGCCTAAAAAGTGCTTGACCGTTAGATAAGTGGCATCCGCAAAACCAATAGCGCTCAAGACTAGAAATATAGCGGGCAGCCAATTAGGAATTAAAGGCTTGTTGGATGATGGATTTGAATTGCTCATAACTTTGAGGGTTCTCAATCTTTTGATTATTTAAGAAGAAGGTTGGGGTGCCGTTTATTTGGGTGGTGCCGCCTTGCAGGTCTGACTCTATTTTGTTTTTCGCCTTACTGGAATCAAAATCTGCTTTGAATTTATCAATATTCAACCCAAGTTTCTGCGCGTACGTTTGAAAAATGCTCTGCGCATTTTTTTCTCCAGACCAGAAATCTTGGTTTTCATATAGCATGTCATGCATTTCCCAGAATTTGCCCTGGGCTCCGGCGGCTTCGGCTGCTTGAGCTGCTGGCCAGGCATTACCATGCTGTGGAAGTGGAAAGTGTCTAAAGACCAGAGTAAGATTTGGGAAATCTTTTTCTAGTTGCTTTACCAGCGGGTAATAGGCGCCACAGGCTGGGCATTGGAAATCTCCGTATTCAGTCAGCACTACCTTGCTGTCTTTAACTGCGGCTCCACGAACCCAATCACTTTCGTCAGCGGCTTTGACGCTTCCGCCAACAAATTGCCCGCCCGAATTCTTGGAAGCCATGGCGATCATAAGGGCGATTGTGCCACCGACAAATAAAGTGATAAATGACCATAAGGCAATGGTGCCCCACTTCTTCCGGTTTCTTTCTTTGTTTTCTCTTGCCTCTCGTTCTTCCTTTTTTATTTCACGCTGTTCTTTTTTACTCAAGTTTGTTTCGTTTTGATCCATAGAAAAAGTTTACATGAATAACAATACAATTATATGGCAAAAAAATCTTGCGGTCAACTACACAGCATAGTAGGCTCTGGTAGATGTAAACTAGAGCTTTTAGTTTAATTTATAAAAAAGGTGTAATTTCTTTAATATGGATTATTGTTAATCCTTTTTATCTTTGCTATACTATAGGTGGAAATTTTTAATCTAATTTAATGCTATGCTAAAAATAAAAGCGTCTATAATTTTGGGTCTTGCCCTAGTCCTTATTACCGCTGGTGTTGGTTGTACGACAAATTTTTCTACGAACAAAGGAGCCTCGGTAAGTGGAGAAAATGGAACGGCGACACCTGTGGCTAGTGGCGCGACCGTACGTATGGGGCATGTTCAGTTTACATTGCCGGAAACTTGGAAAGTGAAGCGGGTAGTAGACGATACTAAAGTTGAGCTTACGAGTGATGAGGCAGAAATAGAGATCAGTTTGTCTACGACGACCGCAGCTTCGGTGACCCATGTGACACGCACATACGTTATACCCGACGGCAAAGTATTTCGCACGTTCCTTGGCACCTATATACAATTAAAAGGAAGCACTTACTCTGTAGACAATAGCGCTATGGGCAGTGATTTGAATAATTATGATATTGACCTGATTGATTTTGAGCGTAGCGCACGTTGGGTAGACTAAAAAATATTTAACTTAAAACCACACTTGAACAGTGTGGTTATTAGTCGGGCTAGTGAGACTTGAACTCACAATCCCCTGGTCCCAAACCAGGTGCTCTAGCCAATTGAGCCATAGCCCGTGCTTAGTTGTAAATTTTTAACTCCGTTTGGTGCCGCGGGTCAGAATTGAACTGACGACGCCAGCCTCTTCAGGGCTGCGCTCTACCACTGAGCTACCACGGCGTTTGTGGACCCTATCGGGCTCGAACCGATCACCCCCGCGTTGCAAACGCGGTGCTCTACCAAATGAGCTAAGGGCCCTAAAAAAGTAAGCATATTCTAGCAATAATTAACACAAACGTCAACTGGTGCTATACTAATGGTATTATTTACATATTTTTAAGCACAATATGGCTGAAGTTATAATGGTCGGGCATGTTATTTTGGCATTGTTTTTGGGTGCAGTACTTGGGTGGCAACGCGAAAATTGGGGTAAATCTGCCGGTCCAAGAACGTATGCGCTGGTAGCCGGAGGTTCTGCTTTATTTACTTTATTATCTATAACTGCTTTTGGCAGTGATGTGAGCAGGGTTGCTTCCCAGATTGTGGTGGGTATTGGTTTTTTAGGTGCTGGCACTATTTTGCATAAAGAAAATAGAGTAGAAGGACTGACGACAGCAGCCGGTTTATGGATGATGGCGGCAATCGGTATGGCTATAGGTGTGCGGTATTATGTGTTGGCTATTGCGGTAACTGCTCTGTCTTTAATCATTTTTATGATAGATGATAGAAAGTTTAAGCAGCATGGTGAGGAGAATGATATTATTAAATAACTATATATGTCGATTGAAAACGGTCCTCAATTTGATGAAAGAAACTATATATACATCTTGAGACAAATGATCGGCGAGGTAACTCAAGAAGATATTGAGAGTTTAAGGAATAAAATTGATGCTAAGTTTAAAGATCTGTTTGACAGTCTGCCGTACGAAGATAAAATGCGCCAAGTTGTTTTTGATAAATTAAGTAATGAGGAGCTTAGACTTATTTCGCATTTTGCAGATAAAAATGAGGATTATATTGCAGGTCTGCATAATTTATATAATCAAATATCTGTATATCTTATATATTCTCAAAGAAAATTAACTTTGACAGAAAAAATAAATAAAAAATCCTGACTGTGGGTCAGGATTTTTTATTAGATTTATTCTTCGGTTGGTGGTGGTACCTCATCTCCGTCTTCGCTGGCTGTTTCTTCTTCCGGTGCTTCGCCTTTTTCTACGACTTCCCAAATATCTTTAGCAATAGCTTTCATTAGTTTCGGATTATCTTTGAGGTATTTCTTAGCGGTTTCCCTACCCACACCGAATTTTTCTTGATTATAGCTGTAAGAGTTTCCGGATTTGTTGATGACTTTATAAATTACGCCGTTATCTAAGACGTCGCCTGAGACAGAAATACCTTCATTATACATAATGTCGAATTCACAGGTGCGGAATGGGGGAGCGACTTTATTTTTTACGACTTTAGCTTTGACACGGTTACCGATAATTTTATCACCTTGTTTAATTTGCGCGGCGCGTCTAACTTCGATGCGCAAGGAAGAATAAAATTTCAGTGCATTACCACCAGTGGTTGTCTCAGGATTGCCAAAGACAATGCCAATCTTCATGCGGATCTGGTTGATAAAGATGACAACAGTTTTTGATTTACTGATAATACCGGTTAGTTTACGTAGGGCTTGGCTCATGAGTCTAGCTTGTAAACCCATATGTGAATCACCCATGTCACCTTCAATTTCGGCTTTTGGCACCAAGGCGGCGACAGAGTCGACTACGATGACATCCACAGCATTTGAACGGACGAGTGTTTCTACGATTTCAAGCGCCTGTTCGCCGGTATCTGGTTGTGAAATGAGGAGTTCGTCCACTTTTACACCAATTTTTTTGGCATAGTCTGGGTCAAGCGCGTGTTCAGCATCCACAAAGGCAGCAATACCACCCAGTTTTTGGACTTCCGCGACCACATGTTGTGCAAGTGTAGTTTTACCACTGGCTTCTGGACCATAGATTTCGATAATGCGTCCGCGTGGTACGCCGCCAACACCCAAAGCAATATCAAGTGATAAACAGCCGGTCGGCACCACATCCACTTGCATGGTTTTTGCTTCGCCAAATTTCATGATGGCGCCATCGCCGAATTTAGTTTTGATTTGTTCGATTGCGCTTTCCGCGGCTTTTAATTTCTCCTTTACTTCCTCGCTGACTTTAGGCATATGACAGTGAATAAATTATGAATAATGAATGATGAATTTACCGGCCCAGTTGTCTGGCAAATTCATAATTCATCAGCCATGATTGTTTAGTAGTGCAGTTCACTGGCTCCGGCTGATAGGGCACTGGATTTTACGATCACATGACGCGTCACGGTCGTAGTTTTTCCATGCTTTTTGATGGCTGATATAGTAATAGTATTTACCCCGTTTGACAAGTCGAGATTAACTTCAAATTTCCCCTGTTCATTTGGCATGGCATCTTTACCATTTACTAAGAGATGAACTTCTTTTTCTGTTTCTCCTTCAATAGTGGCAGAAAGGTTATTAGAAACAGAGCCGTCGTTTGGTGAAAAGATCGCTAACTTCGGTGGTTGTAAGATTCCGCTCACTTGCCAAATTAGGTAACCGATAAAACTGAAAAGAAACACACCGGCAATGGCAGTTCTAAAAATAGTTGAAAGAGAATGAAGTGGCCAAAATTTTATCGTGCGCTGCGGATGGGGGATTGGTGTGGTGTTGAGGTTTGATTCTTGAGAAAATTGGTATAAGAAGCTGGCTGGGTTAACTTGTAATAATTCCGCGTACTCTCGTACATATGCCAAACGGTGTGCTTTGGCAGCCGGTAAATTTTTAAATTGTCCTAGTTCAATCGCTTCAAGATATTTAAGTGGAATTCTTGTTCTTTGTGTAACCTCTTCTAAGGTTAAGTTTTGTTGTTCGCGGATTTTTTTTAGGCGTTGGCCTACGCGCAGTTGCGGGTCTAAATTTTTAAGACAAAAAACGGCCATAAAATATAAGATACCAAATTCTAAATTGTAAATACTAAATTATGCTAAGCAAAATTTTGATCGTCAGGTTTCTCTGGTTCGTCGAAAACCGGCGCGCCGCCTGCGTTCATAGTTTGTTCGTTGTCAGGAATTTCTTCTGGCGCTTCAGGCCTCATATGTTCGGTAAATACCTCCCGGGGCTTGGCACCATCGGCTGGACCTACTATACCAGCTTCTTCCATTTCGTCCAAGAGGCGAGCGGCGCGGGCATAGCCGATCTTCATGCGGCGTTGTAATAGTGAGGCGCTGGCCTTGCCTGACTCTATGACAACTTGTTTAGCTTCGTCAAAGAGCGGGTCATGGTCGCTGCTGGCGCCATCAAACATATTCATGGTGCCGCCACCACTGCCAGATCCACCGCCTTTAGAGACAATAGAATCATCATAGACCGGCGGCTCGTCGCCTTTCAAATGGTCTATAACTCGTTTCA
>CAYNEQ010000028.1:0-8748 GCA_964396295.1 uncultured Gammaproteobacteria bacterium | reverse complement strand
GAGCGTTACATTGACATTGTAAAGGTCAGAGGTTCGAATCCTCTATTGCCCACCATATTATGCGAAACATTTATTTAACTTCTACCTTTCGTCATCAATGGAATAGAGATTTTAATCCGTTAATTGGCGAAGCTTTGACGAGCGTTGGCTTTTCCTGTCATTTGCCTACAATTTTTGATCCAGCTAAAGAAACAGCGGGTGCGATATTTAAAAGAGATATAGATGGAATCAATGATTCTGAAATTATTTTAGCAATAGCTGAAAATGAAAGTCCGAACTGGGGTGGCGAAGTGGGGTATGCGTACGGTATTAAAAAACCTATCGTGGCTCTTGCAGATAAAAATCATCAAATACCTCTGATACTTCACGGCATGATTGCCGAAGTTGTCTGTGTTGATAATCTTAACGATATCAATTCTTATATTGATAATTTAAGCGCAGTTATTAAAAAGTATTTGCGTAATTGAGTTGCTTGCCAAGATTAAAAACCTAGCGTATTATTACAGTAATAATATTAAATTTTTATGGAGGAAGAAGAAAAAAAAGAATCAATGTTTAAGGACACTTTGTTAAAATCCCTTGGCAGCATCGGTTTGTTTTTGTTGGAACTTATTAAAGTAGCAGTGCTTGCCGGTATAACCATTGCCGCGGTCAGATATTTCCTGTTCAAACCTTTTTATGTCAAAGGCGCTTCCATGGAGCCAAATTTTTTTGATAAAGAATATTTAATTGTTGATGAATTAACCTATCGCTTCCGAGCCCCGGAACGAGGAGATGTGCTTGTCTTTAAATATCCAGAAAATCAAAGAGAATTTTTTTTAAAAAGAATTATTGCCTTACCAGGAGAACGGGTAAAAGTTTCCGAAGGTCATGTGACCATTTATAATACCGAACATCCAGAGGGTATTGTGCTTGATGAGCCCTATTTGCCGGACGATCTGTTAACGAGTGGTGACCAAACATTTGCCACGGTCGGTGATAATGAATATTTTGTTATGGGGGACAATCGTCCCAATAGTTATGATTCCAGACGTTTTGGTCCGGTAGATAAAAACCTGGTGATAGGCCGAGTAATTTTTAGAGGCTGGCCTCTTAATCGAGCCCAAGTCATTTCACACCCAGATTTAAATATCTAATTACAGCTTATAAGGCCAACGAGGCTTGCAGGGCTCATATTGCTAAATTTAATTTAGTTTTATCAGCTTTCTAAGCATTCTAAGCTTGCCAAGCATTTTTAAAGAGTATGCCGAAGAAAAAAATAGAGAAAAAGAAATTTGTTCAGAAAGTAAAAACTGAAAAACCTAAAGCAAAGCCAGAGGCAAAAAATGAAAGTAATGCCAACGGCAAAAAAGCGTATTCACTTTTGAAAGGCATGCATGATTTGCTTCCAAAGGATGAAAAATATTGGAAGACCCTCTATCACGCCGGAGAAAATTTGGCCCAACATTTTCAGTTCGGCCGGATCGAAACACCGCTTCTAGAAGAAGCGAGCCTATTCGTTCGTTCGATTGGTCGTGGCACAGACGTGGTTGATAAGGAGATGTATGTTTTTGAAGATCGTGATGGTTCAAAAGTAGCCTTACGTCCGGAAGGTACGGCTTCGGTGGTGCGCGCCTATATTATGCACGGCATGTGGAATTCAACCCAGCCGGTGAAAATGTGGTATTGGGGACCAATGTTCCGTCATGAGAAGCCGCAAGCCGGAAGATTCCGAGAACACTTCCAAATCGGTTTTGAAACTATTGGCGATGCTGATCCGGTGCAAGACGCAGAATTAATTTTGATTGCTTATAATTTTTATAAAGATCTCGGTTTGCCAGTTGAAATTCACATTAATAGTATCGGCATGCCAGAAGAACGGCAGAAGTATAAAACCGCTTTGGTAGAGTATTATCGCAGTAAGCGAAGTTATTTATGCGAAGACTGCAAACAGCGCCTGACCAAAAATCCGATGCGCGTCTTAGATTGCAAACAGCCGGGTTGCCAACCCATTAAAGAAGAGGCGCCTCAAATTATTTCTTGGCTCGAAGAAGAATCAAAAAATCATTTCATGAAAGTGCTTGAATATCTGGACGAGTTGGGTGTGCCGTATGTAATCAGACATAACTTGGTCAGAGGTTTGGATTATTATACTCGCACAGTCTTTGAAGTCTATCCAGTAGTGGCCGAAGCAGAAAATCCAGAGGCCGGAGCCCAAGTTGCCTTGGGTGGCGGCGGACGCTATGATCTGCTTGTCGAGGAAATGGGCGGCAAGCCTATGCCAGCGGCCGGATTTTCTGTGGGTATTGAACGCGCGGTGGCGGCGGTCAAACAGTATTTTGATGCTCAGCAAATGAAATTCCCGACCGAAAAGCCGGATGCCTTTATGGCTCAACTAGGAGATCAGGCTCGTCGCCGATCACTGAAAACCATTAATGAATTGCGTGCTTCAGGGCTTAATATTGCTTATAATTTTTCTAAAAATTCACTCAAAGGACAGTTGGAAATGGCCAATACCTTACAAGTTCCGTATGCCTTGATCTTGGGGCAAAAAGAAGTCCAGGACGGAACGATTATTATCAGAGATATGGAATCCGGAGTGCAGGAAATTGTCGATCAAAAGAAAATTGAGCACCTCTTAAAAAAGAAGTTATCCCGGTTTGACGTGAAAGAAAAATAGGCGTATTATGTATCTATTAATTTTAACACTTAAATTAGAAAGTGAGGTGAATTTGTGTCAGAAGTAAAGCGAAAGAAAAATGAGTCCTTTGAAGCCTTCATGCGTCGTGTGAAGAAGCGCTGGCAACAATCCGGAAAAATCTTGCAAGTAAAAAAGATTCAATTTTACGAACGACCAAAAAATAAAAACATGCGCAAAAAAAGTGCTTTGCACCGTTTAGCCATGTCTCAAAAAATTGAGTACTTGAAAAAAATTGGACAGATGCCGGAAGAAACCAAAAAATTTGGTAGATAAATTGATTTAGCGAAATTGATTGAACGTAATCATGTCGCGTAACGTCATTTGAAATGCGACCATGCCGCGCAGCGTCATTTGAAGCGCGGCGCTTAATAAACTCCATTGTCCCATGCTTCAATGGATTCAGGAAAAATCACTCTTAACGCTACAAATCGCCATGATAACGATCTTGTTTTCATTGGCGATTTTTAGTTTTGCGCCCAAAGTTCAGGCTCAAAGCGTGGCCGATCCAAATAGTAATTTACAAGAAGGAGTAACAGTCATTAATCAGCCCTTAGGCATGGCAAGTACCGACATACGACTGGTAATTGCCAAAATAATTCGTGTAGCCTTGGGGTTGCTCGGCATTGTGGCGCTTGTTTTAATTATTTATTCAGGATTTTTGTGGATGACCGCCGGCGGCAATGAAGAACAGATTGCGACCGCTAAGAAATTTTTATTAAATACCGTTATAGGCCTAGCCATTATTTTATCTGCCTACGCCATTGTTAGCTTTGTGATTAGTAAGTTGCTGGGTGCAACCAATGAGGGCACGGTAGTTAATAATGCTGGAAACTTGGAGGGTCCGCCAGTGACACAGAATTTTCAAGGCAGTGGCGCGTTAGGTCATGCTATTAAAGATCATTATCCAGCACGAGATCAGATAGATGTACCGCGTAACACAAAAATTGTGGTGACTTTCCGTAGACCGATTAAGCTTGATAGTTTTGTGGATGATATTAATGGTGATGGTATTGTTGGTAACTGCAAAGCTAATATGCAAAATTGGTTCACTGATTGCGATCGGGTAAAAAGCATTAGTGATAATTTTATAAATATAAAAAGGGCTGATAACGGAGAAAAGATCGTTGGCGCAGTCGTGTTAGCAGTTCCTAATATTGAAAATGGGATAAACGGTATTTACACAATTGTCTTGAGGCCGATTACCGATGAAAATAATCCAAATGGCGGCTACTTGGGTAGCGCCACAGAACAGGTGAGTTACCTGGTGCATTTAGGCCCGGATATTTTGCTCGATGATCCGACAAATAATAATCCGTCAGCGTTTCGGGCTAATGTCTTAGGAAATAATTATTATGAATGGAAGTTTAGTAATAGTACGGCTTTAGATACACGGCCACCAGTGGTAGAAAGTGTTTTTCCGCAAGATGGGAGAATTGAAGATAAAAATAGTGTTATCCAAGTTCAATTTAGCGAACCGCTGGATCCGGTTGGGATTAGTGGCAAGTTTACAGTCGAGGCCGATCATTATGTGCTCGACGGACAAAATATTTTCTTAAAATCAAAAAATAGTACTGTCCCGCAAGGAAGCTTTGTTTTGACTAATGGGTACCGTACCCTTGAATTTGCGCCTTCTCAAGAATGTGGTCAAAATTCCTGTGGTAATAAAATATTTTGTTTGCCGGTCTGTGATAAGGCAGGAGCAAATTGCTCGCAAGATAGCTATGAAATTTTATTGCGGGCTGCCATGGCGATTAATCCCAATTCTTTTGAAGCACGACCATTTTCAGGAGTAGCTGATTTGGCTGGCAATGCTTTAGACGGCAACAAGAATGGTGTTGTAAATAGCGCTCCGGCTGGCGGTGTGCCGGTATTTCCAAATCAGAAACTCCCCGATAATTATTTTTGGAGTTTTACTATCAATAATCGAGTCGATGCGCAGGCTCCATATATACAGACCGTCACTCCGGGAATTGATGCGCAAAATATTACTCGTAATCAAGAATTAAGCCTCACCTTTAATAAACGAATGCGGGCGGATTCAATGTATAGTATCGGTCTTCAGGAGCAGCCGACGCATGAAGTACCGGTGTGGGTTGTGCCAAGTTCAGTATTCAATGATGACGGTAGTACCTATACTCGATTAAGTCACGGTCCGTTTATTGATGCGGCTCGCCAGTATTATTTCCCAGTTATTAATTCGACGGTTGAAGATTTGCATTTCAATTGTTTTTATCCCGGCAAAGGGCCACGTATGAGCGCCTTTCCGGATACGGTAGTGTCGCCGGATTGCCAAGATGAAAATCCGCAAAATTGTTGCCAAGTTATTACTGAACAGAATAAAGCTTTTTGTTGTAACGGGACAGTTGGCGGAAACAGCGCAGCCTGTTTGGAAAAATTAAGAGAAAATAGTTTATAATATACGCATGCCAAAGAATCTTAAAAAAATAATTTCGACACTGGTATTTGCCATAGCTCTGGTGGGCGGATTTTTTATTTTTAAACATGTAGTGTTAGCGCAAGCTGCAGGACCTGATTTAGGATTAACGCAAGTAGAAGGCAGTATTGGTTTGCCAACCACTGATATACGACTGATTATTGCCAGAATTATTCGCATTGCCTTGAGCCTGCTAGGGATTGTAGCGTTAGTGCTCGTACTCTATGGCGGGTATACCTGGATGACAGCAGGCGGAGATGATGAAAAAATTTCTCAAGCAAAAAAAATCTTGCTTAACTCTGTGATTGGTTTAGCGATTATTTTGTCTTCTTATGCCTTAACCAGTTTTGTTATTTCAAAATTGACTGGCGCGACAACAGGATTGGAGGTTGGGGGAAGTGGCGCTGGGCCCGGCGGGGATAATCCATATTTTCCTGGTGATGTCTTTTATGTCGATAGCTTGCCTGCCGGCGGGACTATGTGTACCCGAAATATTCATGTGGCAGTGACATTTAACCGTTCTGTAAATCTTGATAGTTTGGACGGAAATATAGTGGTTACGGCCGCAAGTAATGGCGACCAGTATCCCGGATCTTGGCAGTTAGTCAATGATCATACGGCTACCTTTGTGCCGAAAGGTGATTGTGGAGAAGGGGAGGCCGATTGTTTTGCGGCTAGCACTGACTATGTTTTGCATTTCAAAAATCCAACTTCAGTCAAAAGTGGCGAAGAAGGAATCTCCCTTAACTGTTCTTTGAAGGCGGGCTGTGGAGATGTAAAATTTACGACTGGTCAAGGGGTTGATAGAACTCCGCCACAACTCACTATCAGGCCAATTTCTAAAGATATATTATTTGCCGGTTCACTTATTCCGGTGCAAATAGATTATACGGATGATAATGGTGTGCAAAAAGTAGATCTTTCAGTTGATAATTATTTTGCCGGTTCACAATCGATTCCTGGTTGTCAGAAATCCGGATCAGTGACAATTAATTGGCCTACCCAAGGAATTGCGACCGGTAATCATACTATTACAGCAGACGGCTTTGATTGGTCAGCCTTTAGCTACCGTACCAGCACACAAGTTAAATTATTGCCGCAACATTGTTTTAATGATGCGCTCGAGGCAGATCTGGGAGAAGAAAAGGCCGGCCCGCCGGCATGCGGCGGAGAATGTGGCGCTTGTGGCGGATCTCCTTGTCAGGCAAGTGTTGAATGTGGCAGCGGATTCTGCAATGCCGGTTTTTGTAAAGATACCATGAGAATTAACGGTGTATCTCCGCTATCTGGCGGCCCGGGAACAGTGATTTCTATTTCGGGAAATTATTTTGGCACTGTGCCGGGCAAAGTTTTTATAAATAATGTTGAGGCTAACTTAGGAGTGTGCGGGGCTAATGCTTGGAAACCGTGGCAAATTCTTGCCGAAGTCCCGGTTGGCGCCGCTACCGGTCCGATCAGGGTAGAAACTGCGCCGGATGCAAAAGGAAATAAAGATATAGACACAACCAGTGATGGTGTCGGACCTGTTGTTTCTGATTTTAAAGTTGATGATGTTATTCATCCAAGTTTATGCTTAATAAAACCTGACAGCGCTTTGCCCGGGACAGAAGTGTTTTTATCTGGTAAAAGATTTGGGGCTGCGCCAGGTAAAATTATTTTTGGTCAGCAAAATGCAGTGGCTAGTATTGCTAATTGGACCGATGTACTTGTAAAAACCAGAGTGCCAGATCTGGAATCAGGACCGCTGGCGGTAAAAATTTCTCAAAATAATATTGACAGCAATGCCTTGCGATTTTTTGCCGAGGAAGATGCCAATGATTCTTCGCCGGTTATTTCCAGCATTACACCTGACCGTGGTGCAAAAGGTGAGTACATTACGATTGTTGGAAAAAACTTTGGTAATCAGCCTGGCCGAGTTTGGTTTAAAGAGAATAATAATGGTCAGGCAGGCGACGCGATTGAAGGGGATTTTAGATTTCCAACCGGCTGTAAAAATACCTGGTCTGATAAGCAGATTATTGTGAAGTTCCCGGCTAATGCGGGAGCGGTCGGGAAATCATATTTTGTCCAGGTTCGTCCAGCTGACGCGGCGCAAAGCCCTAGTCGAATTGGCCCAGTGTTTGCCTTGGGAGATGGCCAGCCCATGCCTGGTATTTGCAGCCTTGATCCACTTTCTGGTCCGGTGCCTTTTGATAATCGTGTGCATATTGTCGGTGAATATTTGGGTGAAGACCCCTCAGTTTATTTTTGGAACTCAGCCGCTTCAGCCACCTCAACCGATGGTCGTATTGAAGGAGCTTCTTCGACTGTAGTTAATCTGTTAGTCGGGCAATCAATTTCCACTATTCCACCTGCCGGTGTGCAAACCGGTCCGGTAGTTATTGCTAGAGACTCTGATAAGCAAACCAGCAATCCCTTAAATTTTGAAGTTTTGGACTGTGTAAAAAATAATAATACTTGTACCGCACCTAACACACATTGTTGTGTTTCTGGGGGTGAGGCTGGTTTATGCAGACCAAATAATCAACTGTGTGAAGGTGAAACATTGTCTGCTGGCTATATCTGGCGGTTTAGTACCAAAGATATCCCTAAAATTCCCCATGTGGTAGAACGGTGTGACGCCAACACTGATTTGGGTTTAAATATTCCGAGTCCGTCACCAAGTACACAGTGGGATGCGGCCGCTAATGGTGATCAGCATAATAGTTGCCGCAGCGCTTCGGTGGTAGTCGAATTTAACATGCCAACAATTAATAATATTCCTAGAAGTGATTTTATTGTTAATGAATGTGAGCCGGGAACTATAGAAGAAGCAAATAATAAGTGCGCAGTTTCAGCAGTAGTGCCGGTAGATGGAGCGGGCGATTTGGTGCCGCAGCTGAGTACCGAAAATACCAATTATTTAGAATTAAATCCTGATCCCAGTTATAACAACGGAAAATGGAAAGATAAGACGTGGTATCAAGTAGTTTTAAAATCAACGATTACAGCTGGTCAGGGGGCACAGCAAGCGCCGCTGTCAAAAGATAAACCATGTAGTCCTGATTCAGCCTACTGTTTTGTGTTTCAGACCGGCGCCCAAGATTGTCGAGTGAAACGGGTGGTGGTAACGCCGTATAGTTATTGGACTTCGGTTTTGGAAGAGCCGATGAAAAAAAGAGAAAACCCGGCTGATGATGGGGAAGATGTAGTATATTCGGGGCACGGATTAAGCACTCAGCGATGCGTCATGATGAATATGCATGCCTTTGCCTGGTCTTGGGATTCGTCTGATAATTATTATGCGGATATTTTTTCTCATGATGATAATTCGGCAAGGGTCTCAGCATTGGCTAATACCGTGGGCCTTGGTCTAAAAAATCCTGATAATGCGGTCAATATTAAAGCTAAAGCCACTCTGGCTGCTGCTAATTACACCGGTGTTAGTCCGCTAACCATAGATCTGAATAATCCTGAAGTAGTTGATTTTTGGCCAAAATGTCTGGAAGCGTGTACCAATGCCGAGGTGGGCTTACGTTTTAATACGACGATGTCAAATAAGAATTTACCCGGTTCAGCGATTAGTGGTCCGGTAAAATTATTAAAATGCCAGGATGAAAATTGTTTTAATACCGTGCCAGTACTTTTTTCTGAT
>CAYNEQ010000027.1:0-8767 GCA_964396295.1 uncultured Gammaproteobacteria bacterium | reverse complement strand
GGCACTTCGTGCCGACCCCAATTCAGCTTCAAAATGCGATTTCGATTTCTGGCGGTGTTTGTTGGACAAAGTTCGAAACTATTTCGAGCAAAATCCAAATGATTAAAAATACTAATGCGGACTCGGCAGGGCGAAACAATTTGTCTGGGGGAAAGGATTCGCCCTGCCTCGGCTGTTTTCCCGCCCGCAGGAGGGGTCTGGGGAGGAATGCGGGCGGGATTTCGGCGGGATTCTTTTTTCTTTTCGCAAATGCTCAAATTCATATGCTAACTATAGTATGTAGAACTAAAATTAGCAAGAGCATATACTATAGTTAGCTTTAGATAAAAGTATGAGTAAAACAACTTTAGAAAAATTTGGTGAGAAAGTCAGAGAAGAAAGACATAATCTCGGCCTGTCGCAGGAGGAGCTTGCTTCTCGTGCTGGCGTACACAGAACTTACATTGGAATGATCGAGAGAGCCGAAAAAAATATTACTTTGGAAAATATTGAAAAGGTTGCTAAAGCATTAAAGATTACTCTTTCAGATTTTTTTAAAGGTTTTTAATATGATTGACTGGAAACAAAAAGTTGAAGATTACTGCAAGAAATATAATATACCTGTCTTTTATTTGGCAGAAACATTATATGAACCAAAAGTTGTTCCCATGATCAGGGGAAAGGCTTTTGAGTTTTCAGTTATGATGGCGTTGCAAGAAATTCTTCCGAAAGACAAGTGGTTAGTTGATAAACCAATGATGAACGCTCAGATAGGTTTTCATGATATTGATGTGCGAGTTCAGCATATTAAAACTGGAAAAATTATTAGGATTGAATGCAAACTCGCTAAGAAGGGAGGCTTTAGGGCGTTTACTGATGGACATACAGAAATTAGAGTTAAGTGTATGCGCAGTCGCACTCTTGGACCTGCAAAAGTAAAAGAAATGGCTCCAAAACTAGGAGTATCAGAAGATGTACTTGCAATTCACAACGATCAATACTTGCCAGCAGATTACGACATTGTGATCACTTCAATCGGTAATGCTTTTTATGATACTGATAAAAAGACAGGATTTTTCGAATGGAAACCAACAAAACAAGGTATTGATTTTCTAGAAAAAATAGCTGGCTCAAAATCAGTTGATCTTAGGGATTTTGCTTTTAATACAATGTTTATTGCAAAAACATCAGATTTGGCAATACATAATAACGGGGTGCTTTGTACGCGTGGACTTTGTAAAAATAAAAAGAATTGTGGTTTTATTCCAAACTACCCGATTATATTTTTTGATAAAAACAAAACAACAGCAAACAATGGCTGGCACTCGATAAAAGATAGTGAAAAAATATTTGAGGAGTTGATAAAAAACTAAAGCAAAGCCTTTTGCTTAATAGAATCGTAATTTACGATAAAGATTTCTTTTCCTTTTGAGCGCGTTCCCTTTTTATCGGTTTTATTTTTTTGATCATCAGTTCTACTGATAGTGTAGTTCCACTCTCTTTCGTGCATATCTATAACCCAGTCGTACAAATCCCTTACTTCTGGACTATTATCATATGTAACTAAAAATTTAATTCTTTTGGAGTGTTTTTTTAGAATTTTAGCAAGTCTAAAATGATCGTCTTTTTTAAATGAGCAAGCATAAAATTTATCTTGATCTGCATTAAAATAAGGTGGGTCAATAAATAAAAATGAGTTTTTGGGTACTTCTTTTATTAAATCTTCAAAATCTAAAGAAGTTAGTTTTACTCCCTGCAATTTTTCAGATGTTCTCAAAATGTTGCGAGGCCAGTTTTCTGGTCGCATGCTGTATTTTTCTCCGTAACCCCAATAGCAATTCTGCATATTCATAATTCCTGAATATGATGTTCGATTTAGATAGAACCACCTGACGGCCCTATCTAATTTACTTTTTGGTTTGAATTCATTTTTAAAATACCCATGTCGTTCTTTCGTAGCTTTTTCGTCTTTCAACCTCTCGATGAGTTTCTCAGGAAAATCTCTAATGATAGTTAGGCAATTTATCAAATCTTTGTCTATATCATTTAACCAATTATTTTTTACCTTTGCTTTTGCAAAGAAAATAGAAGCACCACCTGCAAATGGCTCAATATAAAAATCGTGTTCGGGAATATGCTCAATAATTAACTTACGAGCATAAAACTTTCCTCCAGCGTATCTAAAAGGTGAGTTGATTTCTTGGTTCATAATATCTAATATTGACTGCTAACTTTAGTATACAAGATAGAAAAAATTTATGCAATAGCAAGAGATCATCTTTTTTGCTATTCTTGTATTAACGGAAGCATTTGCGAAAAGAAAAAAGAATCCCGCCGAAATCCCGCCCGCATTCCTCCCCAGACCCCTCCTGCGGGCGGGAAAACAGCCGAGGCAGGGCGAATCCTTTCCCCCAGACAAATTGTTTCGCCCTGCCGAGTCCGCATTAGTATTTTTAATCATTTGGATTTTGCTCGAAATAGTTTCGAACTTTGTCCAACAAACACCGCACACTATAACTCAAATATGTTGTGTCAAACCTGCAAAACAAAATTAGATAAAAGTGCAGTGTTTTGTCGTATTTGTGGTCGGTCTACAAACACCATCGGTCCAGTCACCTTTAGTGCCAATCCTGAAGCCGTTGAGCGAAAATTGCCGGCGGTTATCAGATGTAGTCAGTGTGGTTATGAAGGCCGAAGTGAGTTCGCGCGCAGCATTGCCTTACAAGTCATTGCTTGGTTGTGTTTATTTATTTTACCAATATTTACCATTATCTATTTTGCTACTACAAAAAAATATCGATGCCCAAAGTGTAAATCACTTTCCTTAGAATTTAAAAATAAAAAAGGCGAGTTTGTAAAACAGTAGTCGGTAAGGATTTGTTATGGAATTAAAAAAGTTTAAAAAAATAATTTGGGATTTTTATAAGAAAAATAAACGAGAATTACCCTGGCGCCAGACTGCTGATCCATATAAAATTTTGGTCTCAGAAGTCATGCTCCAGCAAACGCAGAGCTATCGCGTCATCCCAAAATATAATTCATTTATAAAAAAATTTCCGAAAGCGCAGGCGCTCGCCAAGGCTTCGGTGCAGGAAGTGTTAAAAGAATGGCAAGGACTCGGCTATAATCGTCGGGCTTTATATCTAAAGAAATGTGCAGAAAAAATTAGTGCAGACTTTAAGGGGAAATTTCCTCGAGATTTACAGACTTTGTGCACCTTGCCGGGCATTGGCAAGGCTACGGCCGGGGATATCTTGGCTTTTGCCTGGAATATACCGGTAGTAGTGATTGAGACCAATATCCGTTCGGTTTTTATACATTTCTTTTTTCAGGATAAGACTACTGTCAGCGATGCTGAGATTGCGCCGCTTATTGCAGCAACGCTTGATCATAAAAATCCGCGCGAATGGTATTGGGCGCTGTTTGATTATGGGGCGCAACTAAAAAAGAATTTGACGAACCCAAGTCGAAAAAGTAAGCATTATAGCAAACAGCCAGCATTTGTCGGATCGCTTCGACAAAAAAGAGGAGCTGTTTTGAAATTATTATTACAAAAACCGATGACTAAAAAAGAGATTCAAGAAGCATTAAAATATGAAAGCGCTGTAATTGATAAGATTCTATTGGCTCTGGAAAAAGAAGGATTTGTAAAGAAAAATAAAACCAAATTTCAAATACTATAAATAAAATAGAGCTTGTTAGAACTCTATTTTATTAACTTCTACAAAATATAACATCCCGTCGCGCATAAATTCAGCTAGGCCTGGGGCCACCTTTTCATAATTGGCTTTAAATCTCGGATCGTCTACGTACATATTAGCTAATCCTGTATACATCTCCAGATTCGGTTCATAGAAAGCGCGCAGGCCCTCGTAATGTCTGGCAATTAAGGGCTGGACAGTGTCGCTTTTTGGCTCAAGCCCGGCTTTCATGGCCGCGGCAATGGCTTGGGTGAGCTCACTAGATTCTTTCAAGACCTTGGCTAATCCAGCTTTACCCATTTTTTTGACCCGTTCCTGTGATTGTTTGAAGGCTTCGGTGTGTCCCCACCGCTCTCTGGCTTCTTCGGTATATTTTTCCATTTCGGCTTTCGAAAAGTTGCCGTATAATTCTTGGTCTTCCATATGAGTTTCGTTATTTAATTTTTGATAGTTTTATCAATTGTTGCAATCAATCGGTCTAGCCGATGGCGTTTGATTTTGATTAAGTGCCGTTGTTCTTGCAATGCTCTGCGCATATCAAAATTTGGAGAAGCAAGAATCTTCTTGATTTGCTCCAGAGGAAAATCTAGTTCGCGGAAAAACATGATCTGCTGCAATCGTAACAGTTCAGCTTCTTCATACTGACGGTAGTCGTTGCGCTTTAAACGAGTTGGTGTTAGTAGTCCGACTTCATCATAATAGTGCAAGGTACGGACGCTGACTCCGGCTAAGGTTGCCAATTGATGGATTGAATATGACATATGATTATGTGTTGGTGTCGACCAAATCTGTTTTATAGATTCACCATATCATACTATAGACTATGACGCAACGTTAGGGTCAAGAGTTGATTTTTTTGGTATTATACTTGGACGTTAAATTACCTAACTCCTCCAACTATGCAAAAAAGCCCTTATTTTCTAGCTCTTATTCTTATTTTTACCCTTGTTTTAGGCCAAAATCCAACTTTGGCTCAAACAACTCTTGCAAATCACTGGTACCTCGCCAGTGATTTTCAAGATGCGGTTGATGCACTCCCTGCCAAGAATTCTCAGGCGGTTATTATGCCAGTGCTCTTTGGGGTCGGGGTAAAAAATATTTCTCCAAATTTTGGCGTGCCTCGCTCCGGTGGACGAAGTCATGAAGGCGAAGATATTATGGCTATAAAAGATACGCCGATTATCTCACCAACTGCCGCCGTGGTCTTACGAACTGGCTATGGATCTAGTGCCGGTAATTATGTCTATACAGCCAATCCAGGCGGCGAAACCTTTGTCTATATGCACCTTGATCGGATTGGAGAAGGGGTGATGCCGGGAATGAAGTTAGAGCAAGGGTCGCTTATTGGCTATGTGGGCGATACGGGAAATGCCGCTGGCGGGGCTGCGCATTTACATTTTGAGATCCATAATTCAGCTGATAAACCAACTGATCCGTTTCCTCGACTTACGGCTGAGCCGACTTTACAAGAAAAAATGACCTACCTGACAACGATTTTGGCTCAGACTAAGGATGTGCCAAGCTTGGCCAGTTTTTTGGTCAAGAATTTTCGGACTACGTTTACAGCGTCCATTAATGACGGTGTCATTGTGCCAACTGCCATAAGTGATTTACTCGGATCCAATGCCGTAGCTACCACCGCGTCGACAGTAGCCCTATCTAGTGTGCCGAGTGGTGTTGATCTAGAAGTTGGATCGACTGGTGCGGCAGTAGTAGCCTTACAAAAATATTTGATTCAAGCCAATGCCGGTTCTACTGCCTTAAAATTGAAGGCCGCCGGTGCAACTGGCACCTTCGGACCGACTACTAAAGCTGCGTTGGTTGAATTTCAATTGGTCAAAGGCATTTCGCCTGCTAGCGGTTATTATGGGCCAGTCAGTAAAGCGTACATAGCCGGCCATCCGCTTGATGTTATGGTGGCAGTGGCTCCTATAGCTGAAAATCCATCAAAAACGATTGTGCCTCCCGTCAAATTTAGCCATGATTTACGTCGGACCATGACGAGCGGTGAAGTAAAAAACCTACAAAAAGTGCTTAATGCGAATGGTTTTAAGATTGCCGCGACTGGTGTCGGTTCTCCTGGCAAGGAAACTGAGTACTTTGGTTTTGCTACGGAAGCGGCGGTTAAAAAATTTCAAACCGCCAAAGGTATTAAGCCGATAAATGGTTTAGTGGGGCCGCTCACTCGCACTGCTCTAAACAACCTTTAAAGGTAATGACAAATTCCTAAGGCTTCTATATAATAGGTGCAGATGCCCATAGTCTTTAGTTGTGCAAAAATTAAGTAAAATTAGGCTCTTGCAGCCGACGGCAGGTTTAAATGAAAGAAAATGTATATATCAAACTTATTTGATAAATAATATTTATGGTTGAAAGAAAAAAAGAAGTATCAATGGATGTCGTTAGGCAAGAAAAAATCGATATAAAAAAAGATGCAGAAGAGACAATAGATAGGTTAAAGAAGGAGATAGGAATCCAAATAGAGCAGATGCTGTGGGAAACAGATCGTTTAATCTATAATACGACCAACTTTAACGAGGAAGATTATAAAAATGTTTCTCACCATTTAGAATTTCTTGCTTTGAATGTGTGGGAAGATATTTCAAAAGAAGGTAAACAGAACCTGCAGAACTGTTTAAGAGGTTTATCAGGAGAGGATGAAAGGGAAAATTTGAAAACATTAATAAGAGAAAGTATAAAAAGAACGAGTGTTGTGCAAGAATTTAAAAAATTGATAATAGCAATAAATAAGGAAAAGAACCCTTAAATATAAATAAGTATGATCACCCAAAAAATAGATGAAGCCAGAGGTTTGGAAATGCAAAATAAACAACAGTCAAAAGATGAGAACAGAACCATGCAGGGGTCGCTCGTAAAAAGTTTTGTTTATGGCGGGCTTGATGGCATTGTCACTACCTTTGCCGTCGTAGCCGGAGTCGCCGGAGCAGATCTGGTCACTGGCGTGGTCTTTATCTTAGGTGTAGCCAATTTGATTGCTGATGGCATCTCCATGGCCTTTGGTGATTACTTGAGTACGAAGGCGGAGAATGAATATATAGAAGCTGAGCGGAATCGGAAGACATTGGAATATGATAAGGCTCCAAGCGGAGAAAAAAAAGATATGGTCGACGTATATATGGAAAAAGGTGTTCCAGAGTCAGAAGCCAAAACAGTTGTAGATATTTTATCCAAGTATGAAAAACCATGGGTAGATATTATTATGGTAGAGCAGTTGGGGCTGATTGAAAATGACGAGTCGCCAGTAAAAAATGCTTTGGTTACGTTCGGCTCTTTTGTTATTTTTGGTTCAATTCCCGTGATTGTCTATATCGCGGCTCGATTTATTCCTTTCTTTGCGCTACATACGTTTACAGTCGCAGCTGTGTGTACTGGGATTACTTTATTTATGTTAGGCGCACTCAAAGTTTTTTTTACTAGACAGCGCTGGTATTACGCCGGATTAGAGATGCTCTTTTTAGGAGGATTGGCTGCGCTTTCGGCATATATAGTGGGTGTATGGTTGGGAAGCTTGGTTTAAAATTATGAAAGAAAAACGTTGTCTTGCTTGTGGAAATAATCAGACCAATCATGCGCTGGCGTGGTTGAGCCAGTCAATGGCCGTGGTGATGTTGCCAGCCCACTTGTGGCTGGCAAATACTTTTTTAGCCACTTGGGTGGCAGCTCTAACTAATCCAGTTTTGGATTTTTTTGTTTGGTTTTATAAAATCATCGGCATCTTAAAAATAAATACGGACGCAACCAAAACCGTCAATCAGCGTGGCAAGGTCCTATGGGAAGAAGCAAATCGAAGGGGCATTACCATGCATAACTTTTTTATGTTTGATAAACCGGTTGATCTTTATGGTGCAACGGTAAAAGATAAGAAAATATATTTTAATGGTTTACCTCGTCCCAAGCGCACACCGAATAATTCCGAGTGGTGGGCTGATGATAAATTCATGCTGAAACAAGTGTTGTGGAAAGCTGGTTTGCCGACGGCGCGCGGCGGCAGCTTTTCTTCTTATGCGCAGTTGCTTAAAAAATTTTATGAACTTGATAAGCCGGTCATTATTAAGCCGCGGCTTGGCTCACGGGGACGACATACAACTACGCATATTAGTACCGAAGAAGAGTTAAAAAGAGCCTTTGATCGCGCAAAACAATTATGTTATTGGGTAATTTTAGAGGAACATTTGGTGGGCAGTGTGTATCGCGGCACGATGATAGACAGTAAATTGAGTGGTGTGTTGCGAGGCGATCCACCACGTATAACCGGAGATGGAATGCATACCATTACGGAGCTAGTGGAAATTAAAAATCAATCTAGACACAAGGAAGTAAAAGCGGTTACTCTCGGTCAGGAGCAGATTAATTTTTTGGCTCGGTTGGGATTAACGATTGCTAGTGTGTTGCCGTTTGGCAGAACTATTGATCTCACAGAGAAAATCGGGGTGAATTATGGCGGCTGTGCGGCGGAAGTGACGAACAGTACGCATCCGGAGATAAAAATTATTTTAGAAAAAGCTGCTGTCGAGATTGGCGATCCGATAATTGGTCTCGATTTTATTATTCCAAATATCAGTCAAGATCCCGCCGAACAGAAGTGGGGCATTATTGAATGTAATGGTCTGCCGTTTATCAATTTGCATTATGATCCGATAGAAGGAAAGACCAATAATGTGGCTAAGTATCTCTGGGACTATGTAGAACAACACATAGACCAATATTAGGTATGATAAAACACTCATCCTATACAGCTCAAGATATTTTGCGTCTGACCGAACAGGTGTTTGTAAAAACGCCGATACTGCGTGAAACCATCAAACAGTCTGGTAATAGTTCATTATTTGTTCATGCGCAGGGATATGGACAAGCTCATTTGAGCCGCACGGCCTTAGCCCGACGAGAAGAACTTATTTCTGTTGTCTTAGCCCGAGCCACCAAGCTATTTGGCGAGCCTGTGGCAAAAAGTATCGCCCGACAATTAGGAAAACATTTTTTTGCTTCCACCGCCGATCATCATGGTCCTATCTGCCACCCTTTTGCGCTTAACGCAAACATGTTGGCTGCTACACAAGCCTCTACAT
>CAYNEQ010000026.1:0-8768 GCA_964396295.1 uncultured Gammaproteobacteria bacterium | reverse complement strand
AAGCGGACAAAACAATTATTCAACTACAAAAGGATATACAAGATTTTATAAAATACAGCAAATCTAATGAAGAAAATAATAAAAAACTAACTTGCTTTATAATAGGACTCACAATTATACAAGCTATAAGCGCTATTATAGACATACTCCGATGGATAATAAAGCCATAAAACACAGCACATCCTATGAAACACAAGACAATTAAAAAAATCTGGATAGTCATTTCTTTCATCGGTATTGCCGCCATGATTCTGTTTAGCATCCTACCGGCTTTACAATAATAAATAGTTTAGGAAATTAATATAATGCTTTCTAATTAGAGCCTTGGTATTAATCTCTTAACTATTTCTAATGCTAGCATTCAGATTCAGCTAGATATAGTTTTCTAGATATTTTTATATGTCTAAAAAATGGAACCTTCTGCCTACTCCGCCGGAAGAATTCATAAACTCACACCCTGAGCTTCCCAACATTGTTTCTCGTTTACTCTGGAATCGAAATCTCCGTACCCAAGCCCAAATTGACGAATTCCTTAATCCTGATTATTCGCAAGATATTCATGATCCGTTTTTATTTCAAGACATGCAAAAAGCCCTGGATATTATCTTTGAAGCGATTGATCAGCAAAAAAATATCGTCGTACATGGCGACTATGATGCTGATGGCGTCACCGCTTCAGCCATTATTATTAGCGGCCTAAGAAAACTGGGCGCCAAGCACGTATCTGTTTTTATTCCTCACCGCGAAACTGATGGATACGGGTTAAACCCGAAAACCATTGAACTGCTGCACAGCCAAGAGACTGATCTAATCATTACCTGTGATTGCGGCATTAGCAACTACAATGAAGTTGCTTTGGCAAAAACCAAAAACATGCAGGTGATCGTCACTGATCATCATGCTATTCCCGCCAAACTACCCGAAGCTGATGCTATCATTCACCCGCTCGTCCCAGGCGAACCATATCCGGACAAGGGATTATGCGGCGGTGCGGTAGCCTTTAAGCTAGTCCAAGGCATGCTCAAAAAATACGCGCAGACTAATGCGACCCTGCCAGACGGTCAAACTTTTGAATCATTTGAAAAATGGATGCTTGATCTGGTCGCTATCGCCTCTATCGGTGATATGGTGCCGCTTCTGGGCGAATCCCGAACGCTGACTCGCTACGGATTAACCGTTATCAACAAAACCAGAAATCTTGGTTTGAAAAAACTGCTTATCATGGCAGGTGTGGCTGATGAAAACGGCCAACCCAAACGTGGCGCCTATGACGCCTATACCATGAGCTTTCAGGTCATTCCCCGCATTAACGCGGCCGGACGCATGGATCATGCCAATTTCGCTTTTGCTCTGCTGATGGCTGAAACCGAGGCCGAAGCTAGCCAGCTGGCCGAACAATTAAACAAAAATAACACCGACAGACAGAAACTGACCGAACAATATGTGAGCGAAGCCCGCAAACAGATCAAAGATACTCATCAAGAAGACAACCCCGTGTTGTTCGTCTTAGGGAAAGGCTGGGCTACCGGTATTTTAGGTCTGATTTGCGGCAAACTAAAAGAAGAGTTTCATCGTCCGACAATTGTCATGGGAGAAGGCGCCAAGGAAATTGTCGGCTCAGGTAGAAGCATTAAAGAATTTAATTTGATCAAAGCCATTCAAGAAATGCCGGAAGTTTTTGCCAAATTTGGCGGCCACCCGCAAGCCTGCGGCTTTACACTCAAGAATAAAGAAATCTTGGAAGAATTCAAAACAAAATTAACTGAAAAAGCCAAAGAAAAAACTGAGGAAGTAGACCTGACACCACAGATTAATATCGACGCCGAAGTAGATCTTGATCAAGTCAATTGGAAACTATATGATCTATTGGAAAAATTCGAGCCCTTTGGCCAATGCAATGAAGAACCGAAATATTTAGCCAAATCAGTTACCCTGATAAATATTGATCCGGTGGGTCAAGATGGAAAACATTTACGCTTAACAGTCAAACACAACTCTCACCTGGTCAAAAAGACGATTGGTTTCGGCCTGGGAGATATCAAACGCTGCGCCGAAAATTGGAAAGAGGTTTTAAAACCCGGAGATAAAATCGATATGGTTTTTTCTATCGGAGTCAACCAGTGGAACGGCAATCGGGAATTACAACTAACAATTGAAGATTTAAAAAAATCATCCGTGTAATACGGATGATTTTTTAATTTACTTCTTTATTTCCTTTTCCAAATCTTTCCAGCGCTTTTTCAGTTCTTTGACTAACTGATTTTTCATATCCATAGCCATTTCTTTTTTGGCCGCATATTCTGCTACCGCGCGTTCTACTAAAGCATCGTACATTTCTTTAGTAGGACCTTCTAATTGCTTTAAACTGTCTTTCAGTTGAGCATACAAATCATTAGCTTGGCTAAGCATTTTTTCTCTCATTTCTTTTCCTTTGGGCGTCGCATTGAGCCACATGAGCGCCGCGCCCACAAGCCCCCCTAGAAATAATCCTTTTTTAAATCTTCCCATATGATTTAGCGAAATCATGCCGCGTACCGTCCTTTGAAACGCGGCTTAAATTAACAAGTTACTGACTGACTAAGCTATTATATAATAAAACTGTTTTGGCTGCAACCAACTCAGATTCGTTCAGCTCGTGCTTCTTTTTTAATTTATCTAATTCTATTTCATCTAAAATAGCCACATGATTATCAGCTCCGATATATGCCGAGGCTCTGAAACTTTGTAATTTTTTTAAATTATCCGCAATGATTAGATCTGCTCTCGCAAATAGTTTGGGCAAATAAAAATGATTATACAACTTAACAAATAGGCTAAAAAAATCAGTCCAAGGTACATCGCGATGTACCGTTATAATTAACGACTTATCAGGATGCGCCTTTTTCCATTCAATAATTTGTTTGGCTGCGCCCAAGAAAGGAGCGTGGAGATGCACAATATCAAAGTTAGATAAATGATCTATGAGACCTTGTTGGCCGGTACTGCCCATATAGGTATGCACGGACGGCGAATCTTTCTGCACCTCTGCCTTCATGCCTTTGTCTGGATAGCCATACTGCACGGTAAAAGCCTCAGTATCCACACCCATGGCATACAAACCTTCAATGAGCTGAAATGCTTGAGAGCGAATATCAGTGAAATATTCAAAAGCAGAAGGAATGATATGGATAACGCGCATAGTATAAGCTTGGCATGCTTAGAACGCCTTGAGGGCTTTCTGGGCTTTTATGGCTTTTTAACAATCAGATGTACATTTGGCGAAGGCAGTCTCGAAAATACGATAGACTCAATGGTAACCATGCTATTTACAATATTTTTAATCACCTGCAAGATACCTCCACCTTTTTTATTTAAATTGTCGAAAAATTGTTCATTATTTACTTGTTGCAGGTTATGTCGTTTGGCAAATCTTTCCATAGAAAAAAACGCAGCTATGCCGAGCAGTTGGCCCAACAAATGTTCGCTATACCTGACTTGCTCGCGGGAAAAACCAACCGACTCTACTAATTGTAATAATGCAACGCGACTAAATCGATTGATATGACCGGCATATTTTTTCGTTAAGTCTGCGCCAATATTAAACTTTCGCAACAAATTCCAAATCGATAATCTGTCGCCTTCACAAGGCACAAAAGAATAAAACCGACCGCCGGATTTTAAAATGCGGTACACTTCGGCGACAATTGATCTTGGATCAGTCACATGTTCCAAGACATCATAAATTAACACCGCGTCAAAAGAATTAGCCTCGTACGGAGTATTTTTTTCCTGACTCAAATCATAGGTCACACCATCATTACTTTGTTTAGCAAAATTAATCGCCTGCTGGCTGATATCGCAGCCATAACAATCTAGCTCCGGCCGTAATCTTTTTATCTCTCGTATAAATTGTCCGGCGCCGCTGCCTAACTCAAGAACTTTGGCTCCAGCTGGTAATCCAACCAGGGCTTCCAGGCTCTGTCGCAAACGAAAGCTGGTCGGCGAACTAAGGTTAAGACTCGCTTTTCCATAGCCCCAGATTGATTTTTCATAATCGAAATGAGCGAGAGAAACATCTGACTTGTCAGAATGTTTCCGAGCGAGTGAGTTTATATCTTTAATATAGTCAAATTCCGTCATAGTTTTTTGTGATAAAATTTCAGTATACACCGCTATTATTTTTTTAATATGATCCTGCCAATTAAAATTTGCTTTTACCTCTTCCCTACCTGCCAGTGCCAGAGCCTGCCGCTCAGCTATAGATAATTCCAATGTCTTTTGTAACGCCCCGCCTAAGCTTTCGGCTGAGCCTTGTTCAAAAAATAAGGCATGCTGGATATTATTTCTAAACACCGGCAAATCAGTGGTCACTAAGGGAATCCCGCAAGCCAATGCTTCTGCTGCGACCAGCGAAAACGATTCATAGTCCGACGGCACGGCCACACAATCAGCCAAATTATAATATTGCACAATTTTAGCTCGATCATGACAAGGACCAACAAATATCGCCCGGTCTTCTACACCCAAATCTTTCGCCAATTGTTGGCACCGATGCAATTCATACCCGCCGCCTACTACCAACAACCGGATCTCCGGATTTTTTAGCATCGCTACTGCTCGTATCAATAGGTCTAATCGTTTGAGCGGCAAAATATTACCAACAAATAAAATTATTTTTTTACCTTTTAGATTTGAAAGTTCCAGAGCCCCAAAATCAGATGGCTCAGGTTTAAAAATATTCAAATCAATTCCGTTTTTTATATCAATAATTTTTTCCTTGGCAGCCACTTTCAGGTGCTTGGAAGCTCTAAAGCTTTGATCAACAAGCATTACTTTTTTTGCTTTAGCAAAGACCAACCGAGGCCAAATACTGTCATATAATTTCTGCAAACCTGATTTTACACCGCCGGTTTGTGCATCCATGTGATACGTAATCACCAGTGGAATATTCGTAAAATATAGCCATTCGGCTCCACCATAAAAAGGATAATGCAGATGAATAACATCAAAATTTCCTTTTAGATATTTTAAAATCTGAGGAACCAGTCCGGCATCGCCAATTTTGACTAACGATTTTAGTCTGATTATTTTAAAGGGGAATTTAGCATCGTGTTCCGCATAATTTATATGTCCACCGTAGTCTAGCGTAAACACAGTTACTGCATGGCCTTCGGCAGCTAAAGACACAGCTTCATCAGCACAGACTGCGCCCATACCGCCGACTTGCGGAGCAAATGTAGAAACTACCTGGGCAATACGCATATACAATTAAGACTTATCCTTTTGGTCTAAAGAAATCTTTCTCGTCAATTTTGTCATGTCTCGGTTTAACAATTCAATTTTAACGGTCAGTTTAAAGATAATAAAAAATAAAATCGCGAGAGCCAAATATACCACCAAATCAGCTCCTCGACCAATACCAACCATTTTGGCGAAGTAGGCCGTGGAATTCGGCAACAACACAATAACTCCGGCTGCGATCCAAAAAATGACCCAGCCTACCGTTGCCGTCAAATTCAATTCTCCCACTTTAAATCTACTCACAACTTTAAACAAAGCAAACAAGAAAAAAACCACCAACACAGTCTGAATAAGAACTAACATAGATTACTTTAAAAATTTAGCCGTGATTATATCTTGCAACACCTTAAATCCTCCGCCAATATTTTGACCGTACTCAAAATATTTTACTTCTACCGGATGTTCAATAAAAGAGAGGTCTTGCTCTTTGACTTGCCTGACAATATCCGAATTATGCGCCATCCGATCCTGGGAAATATGAATCTTTTCCAAGGCCTTCCGTGATAAAATCCTAAATCCATTATGCGCGTCAGTCAAACGCAAACCGGTCAGTAATTTATTGATCAGACGACTGACAGGTAAAATAATATGCCGTTTTGTCCATGGTATTTGTGAACGAGTATCTAAGAAGCGAGATCCAAATACAACATCCGCGCTTTGGGCTTGCATACTGGCAAGGGCGCCAGAAATATCAGCTGCATTAAATTGGCCGTCGGCATCAAAGTGGACAACAACCGTCGCATCATGTTCTAGGGCATACGTATCACCAGTTTGCAGAGCAGCGCCTTGTCCTCTGTTTATCGCATGCTGCAGCACAGTTGCTCCTGCTTGGGCGGCTATCTGGGCAGTCTGGTCAGTCGAAGCATCGTCAATCACAACAATATTTTCAAATTTTTGAGCCAACAGATCTTTAATAACTTGTCCAATGCGCTGCTCTTCATTATAGGCGGGCACAATTACAAAAATCATAACAGCATTAATTGTTTAATATCCTCTTTCAAACATGAGCGCCTCTTTATTGGCAATTGTATAATCAATTGTCTTTTCCAAACCATCTTGCAAACGCACAAGCGGCATCCAGCCCAAGACATCTTTGGCATAGGCCAAATCAGGCGCGCCTTTTCTAGTCAAAAATAGCAACGGTTTTTCAAAAATAATTTTTGATAAAGAATTGGTAGCAGCAATAATTTTATTGGCCACATCCACAATCTTTATAATCTTATCATCACCCAGATTGACGATTTGCACTTCCGGTGGCGTAGCCATCAGACGCACCAGGCCGTCTACCATATCGGTGATATAGCAAAGCGAAGTTGAAAAACTTTCATCACCATTTATCACAATGTCTTTGCCCATCAGAGCGTTTACAATAAAATCAGGCACCATTTGCCCTTCAAATAATTTCATATGCGGGCCATAGGTGGTAAAAATACGGGCGATTTTGGCATCGACGCCATATACCTGCCGATACGTAGCCACGCAGGTTTCGGCAAAACGCTTGCCTTCATCATAGCACGAACGCGGCGATAAATGATCCACTATTCCTTGATCAGATTCTTTAAAAATATTTTTTTGATCAGTGGCATTGCCATAGACCACCGAACTTGAACTAAAGACATACTTGGCTTTATATTTTACCGCCAAATCCAACGTGTTAATCATGGATGAAGAATTCGCCCACAATGATTTCATTTTCAACTTTTCAAAATCAGTAGGGCTAGTCGGACAAGCCAAATGATAGATCTCCTGAATACCTTGAAATTTAACTCTAAATTTATCCAACTCTTCAAACGTATCCAGATCAATCGGCTGATTGATATCATATTTAATAAATTCAAAATCAGGATACTGCAATAAATGATTAATATTAGCCGGGGAAGAATTGGAAAAATCATCCAGACAAATCACTTTTGCTTCCTTGAGCAATCGTTCACACAGGTGGGAACCAATGAATCCGGCACCACCAGTTACAAGCACATTTTTCTTCTCAAAAATTGGCGTGTCCATATTCTTAAATACTAAAAATAAACGCTAAATTTCCAGTTAAATTATAGCATTATCGATATTGATTGACAATATATATAAAGTCCCATACCATAAAATTGGGATATAAAGATCGCGGAGCACTGTGCAGGTTGTGCTACGCTAGAATATCCAAAGTCAAAAGACTGAGGAAAAGCAGGCGCTAGGCTGGCCACAGAACAGTTTGCTGCACCGAGCTAGCTGGCCAAACGCACTCTTTATCATCCCGCCATAAAATCATTCAACCTTCCAACTTCCACTTCCAATATCAATAATAACTTTTTGAGTAATTTTTCCCTTTTTTGCCACAATAATCGGATTCGGATCATTTCCCCAGACTCTTTCAATTGTAACACTGCTTATAGAGCTAAACCCTGGCAAAACTAAATTGGATAATTTTTTTGTTCCTGAAGATACATCCCAGACATCAATAATAATCCTATTTTTTCCCAGACGCGCATGGACAAGCAGGTCTTCAGCTAAAAACCACTTTGAAGTGTTCGGTAAATAATCAACTAAATTAATGGTTCGAACAACTTTTCCATCGGCTAAAATCTGAGCCGTATAATTTTTTGGTTTCTTAACTATCTTTGCAGTAAAAATTATCGGCGGCGCTGGCGGTGTATTTTTAATTTCCATGGCTTTGAGTACGGCCTTACCGACATTGAGCCGTCCATATCCCAACTGGCCAGCAAAACCAGGATTTAAGGCATCGATATCGTCAGCCGTATGTAACAAAATTTCCATGAGCTCTTTAGCTTTTAAACCTGGGTTAACCGACTTCACCAAAGCGGCCGCACCAGCGACAAGCGGCGCGGAAAAAGAAGTGCCATACCACGCCCCACCAAAATCACGTTGATACCCATATTGCGGGGCATATTTTTGCGTACTAAAAATTGCCTCACCTGGCGCTGATAAGTCAATACAACTACCATAGTCACCAAACTCACTCAACCTATCATTGATATCAACTGAGGCAACACCCAAAATCCAATTTTCCGAAGATCCAGCATCGAGACAAATGGGATACTGCTTAACATTTGTTAAATTTTCATTTCCACTCTCATCGTTACGGCTATTACCTGCTGCCACAACAACCAGTACGCCTTTTTTATATGCATTATGCAAAGCCTCGGTCAAATCCGAGTCAGTCGTAAATCCAACAAAGCTCAGACTGATAATATCAGCCCCATTATCAACCGCATAATTGACGGCCATAGCCACCGTATGCAACGATCCACCGCCATCACTGCCTAAGGCTCGTAGCGGCATTATTTTTACTTTCCAATTCAAACCCGTACCATTTACGGCATTATCTCCCTCTTCACCAATCAGACCCGCTAAAACCGTACCGTGATTTACCGCTCCGGAATCGTCTGATTGATTAATCGTTGGGATATTTACAGAATTATTATATTCCACAAAATTCCATCCATGTATATCATCTGCAAAACCATTTCGATCAT
>CAYNEQ010000025.1:0-9110 GCA_964396295.1 uncultured Gammaproteobacteria bacterium | reverse complement strand
AATAATGAATATTATCAAAGTCTATCTTTGATAAATCCGCGCCCCAGGCCGGCATGGCTTTGCTTAAAAAAATTTCATACGCGTTGAGACGCAACTCTAGCATCCACTGCGGTTCTGATTTTTGTTTTGATAATTCAATAATAATATCACGGTTTAATCCTTTTTTGGCCGTGAAAACATTTTTATTTTTTGTACGAAAAGAAAAAGCGGATTTATCGCCCGTACCAATAAGCGCCTTTTTTGTTTTTTGTGGTATGCCCATGATTATTTTGTTTTAAAACCTTCAAAACCCTTTTGTTCAATTTTTTTCAAGATTTCTTTACCGCCCTGGGCAACAATTTTACCTTTGGCCATGATATGAACCTTATCAGGTTTAATAAAGTCCAGAATATGAAGATTGTGGCTGACGATAACAAGTCCCAAGCCTTGTTTCTTATGGATGGCATTGATTTGTTTGCTGACAATTTTTAGCGCATCAATATCAAGGCCGGAATCAATCTCATCTAAGAATGCAAATTGCGGTTGCAGAATAGAAAGCTGTAAGATTTCGGATTTCTTTTTTTCACCGCCAGATAGACCGTCGTTAATCCCGCGAGACGCAAACATCGGGTCAATACTGAGCTGTTTCATTTCTTCTTGCAGCAGTCCTAAGAAATTTGCCGGAGTCAAGGGACTTTTAGGTTTAGTGGCGTTGCGAGCCAAACGTAAGAAATTACCTAAGGCAACTCCACTCACTGCCTGGGGATGTTGAAAAGCTAAAAACAGGCCAGCTTGGGCACGTTCAGTGGGCGAGAGCTTAAGGATATTTTTTTTGTCTAATGTTACCGAGCCTTTGGTAAGTGTATATTTTGGGCTGCCCATCAGCACCGAAAGCAGGGTGCTTTTGCCAGACCCATTTTGACCCATGATAATATGGATTTCGCCTGATTTAACGGTAAGAGAAACACCATTTAATATCTTGGTTTTACCAATATTGGCGTGAAGATTTTGAATTTTTAGTATAGCCATAGTTGCGTTTTAAGTAGTAGCTATACTACAGGGAAAATATGGGGGAGTCAATGATTGATAGTATTTTATTTATCAATATTGATTTGGATTTTATGTGTCAGTGGTTGTATAACTTTCATTGAGGCTAGCACATCGTTCCAGTATGGCGATGCTAAATTTTCATGTCGTCTCATGTTGACCTGAATGCCGTCCGAAGAAAAGACAAATTCAGGTGTCGGGGTTGGGTTGTTGGCAGTAGGGCAGGTAACATACGTAGATCCCGCGCCAGCATCGGTATTGCATTGCGGAGGAATTTGGAAACTAACTACGCCGCCGATGGTAATAGTTTTCCAATCCGCGTGCGTTTGTGGGTTGGATGGTTCGGATGAGGTGGGGCAGGCGGCAAATTCACAATTTGGGCCGGTACGGCTGACATAAGACCCGTCCGGGCATTCTTTGACGTCTTGCGTACATATAACTCCTTCAGGTGGAGTATTGACTCGACTGTCGGTGTCTTTGGTTGCGCAGCCGGCGCCGATTGAAAATAGAAAAAGGGTTAATGCGAACGTTATTTTTTTCATATACATATTAATTATGAATTAGATGTCGGACTTTGTATTGTTTTAAGTCGCCTAGGTATTGTAAATCATCAATGCCGATTTTGCCAATATAGAGATTTTTTATTTTTTCTTCCCGGTTATCAGCCAAATACTCATCCAGTGCTTGCAGGCCTTTAAAATAAATCGTATCTCGAGTAAAAGCGCCTTTTTTACTGGTATCAGCCAGGCCGCGTTTTACCTTTACACAAGTGCGCCAGGCCGATTCATTTTCCAGTTTATAATTTTCCTTTAAATAATGAAACAGATCTGCAAAAGACATTTCTTGGGCTAGGTATGCGCCGATAGAGCGGAGCGGCGCCCAGATAGCTTTTTCTCCCATGGGGAGGCCCAACGCCTGCTGATTATATACCGCCAAGCCTTCTTCGGTTGCAATATAACCCGCGGTACCAGTTTCAAAGATTTTGTATGGCTGCAGTTTACTGTTTTCAGCGCGAAAAATATGAGTCTCTATTTCATGGGCAATAATCGCTTGTAGGCGATTTTCCGTAAAGGTTACGCCTTCTCGCAGGTGGATCGTGCCGTCAAGGCTAATAGAAATGTCATTGACTCGGTCCGGGCTGATTTTTATTTGCCAATGCGTGAGTTTGTGCGTGGTAAGAAAAGCATTGAGACGTTTAACAATTTGTTTAAAGGTTACTTTTTTACTTTCATCGGGTTGAATTGGGTGTTCATGAATATATCGGACTGCCTGATCATACAAGGTGCGACTAGCCGGGCCATAGAGAGTTTTCGAATGTTGTTGCAATAAAGGGGTGTCGATTGATTCGAGTAAATCCAGTTTATTTTCAATTTCCTTTATCTTTTTTCTGTATAATTCATAGAGCGGATGGTGGGGAGCCTCAGGCAGCCCTTTTAGGTCCTTCTTGAGTTGGGTGATTGGGATGGGAATAGTGCGATAGACAAATTGCGGTGAATGGGTCGGGTTTTCAAAAAAAATACGTTTTTCTTCGTCATGGTTAATGGGTCTGAAAAATCCGGCAATGGTAATTTTTTTATCTATTTCAAATATTTTTTTATCAATATTTTTAATAATTTTTTCGTCGCGTTCTTTATCCGTGGTCGGGATATGATATGGCAATTGTCGATTGAGATTACTTTGAATCGTAAATTGATCTAAAAATTTACCGCCAATGATAGCCTTGTATGGTTGGTTGTCCAAATCCCCAAATACGGCTGGGATGGTCAGTCGTTTGCCCTTTAGCTTGATATCAATAAAAGAATCGTCGGTTTCTATATCTGATAAACTGTTATCCAACAATACGCTATCATAATGTGGATCAATTTTGGTAACAATTTGTTCATGATTAGTGTTTAAAAGTTCTATGTATTCAAATAGACCAATTATAGTTTTGTCTTTCGGTGTTTCTTTTGTTTCCGATGGAGCGTTAGAGCTAAATAATGCTTTGCACAATTCCACACCTTTCTCAGGTGTCGGCACTTTTAGATCCGAAACCTTTTTTAATCTGGCGCGTAAGGGAATTTGATTGGCGATTTGAATTGATAATCCGGCGCGAGCGTTTAGTTCCAAAATTTTAATACCTGTCGTCGTTAACGCCAAGTCGACTGCTAAAAATCCGATTTGACTGAGCCGTTGCGCGTTAGCCGCCGCCAGTAAAATTTCGTTCCAGTGAGGCATTTTTATTTGTGATAATTTCTCTCCGTTCGGTAGGGTGCGGATAAATTTATTGTGACAAACAGCAAAGGTGGCGGCGCCGGTGGCAATCTCGATGCCAACTCCTATCGCACCTAAATGCAAGTTAGCCTTCCCTTCCGATTCCTCGGTTGGTAATCGCAACATGGCAATAATCGGCACATAATTAAAGACAATGACCCGAATATCAGGCAGGCCGCGCTTCACAAATGGTTTGAAAAAATCATGAGCGATGAGTCGTTCTTCGATGATAGCTTCATCCGATAATCCAGAAATGGCGAATTCACCATCTAAAATAGAAGAGATGTGGCGTTTGATGTCTGCCCACTCATATTCTCGTCCACTGATATCTATAAATTTACTTCCCTTTTTTTCAGTAAAGACAATAATGCCCTCACCGCCATAGCCGTGATTTGGTTTGATGACAAAGTTCTCTGGCAAGCTTTTAGGATTAAAATGTTTGAGTTCGTTGTAGTTGTTAATGACGGTAAATACCTTGGCGGCTCCTAAGCCGCGGGAACGTAAGTAATTTTTCGTAAACATTTTATCGTCTGCAAAACTTTTATTGGCTTTGCTGTTAAATCGGCTGATATACAAAAGATTGCGCGCGTTAATACCGAGCACGCCGGAAAGTCGTTCAAAAAAAGATAATTTGTACTCGGGTAAAATCGACATACTTATTCTTCTTGGTGTTCAGTTAGCAGACTTCTGAAACGTACATATTCTGCGAGTCGTAGGCCGGTAAATTTCCCCAACAACAATGCTAAGATCACTGGAATCAAAACTAACTCAGGCCATGAGAGTAGTAAATTATTAAAGTACGGCCAGGTCACCAGATAGTAGGAAGTGATGACAATAAACAAGGTGCCGGCTACCGCGAGCAGGGCGCTGCGTACACCCTCTTCATTTTGGGCAGCCATGAATTTTTCTGAGACTGTAGACATGACAAGCATAGGAAAGATAGCCATAGATAATGGCACCGAAGTGCCGTATTGCAAAGCAAGCCAAATGACAACTAAAAACGATAGACTGATAACGGATAAATTAAGCGCAACTTTAGGTGTATATAAGAGTTCAAATTTATTAAGAATATATTTAACTATGTATCCGATAAACACAGAAAAAATAAAGGTGGCTATGCCAAGTGAAAGGCCGAGAATGAAAAATGAAATGGCAATAATAACCGGAGTATAAATACCAAAGATACTAATACCTATTATCTGTCTAGCCAAAGCGGCTAAGCAGGCTAAAAATGGCACGATCAAAATAATATAAATAATATTAGAGGAGACTCCTTTGGAAACTAGGTCGGTAATGAAATAGGATAGTACGAAGATTTTATTTTTTTCACCTCGGGTATCGACAATGGTATATTCAATACCTCGATTATTTAGTGTCTCTATAATTTTGTTAGAATCTTTGGTGATAAAGATTGGGTTGAGCGCTTCAGCGCGGGTAAGGAGAATATAATTCGGCTCTACAATGCTAAATGTTTGATAGACTAAATTAGACGCTGTATCTAGATTATTATCTGAGATTACCGCAAAAAATTTATTTTTGATTACTGCCCTAGTTTGTTCGTCCAGGTCTTGCCAGTACAAGTTGAATGCCTGCAGCCCGAGAGGGGATTGCGTATAAAAAATTAATGTATCTGCATCTTTGATATAGTCAGCATTTTCTTTTATTTTTTGCACCAGCGCATCTTCGGTAAGCAGTGTGCCTTCCTTTTCAACAATCGGTAGTAGTTGTAAGGCAACACCATTTTCTACGGCCTGGTTATTTAATTCGGCGATCTCTTCTTCTTTTTTTTGGTCCACAATTAAGAGCGCCTTTTTATCAAAGACAAAAATATTTTTTGATACTGTGGCCGTAACGCCCGCTTGTTTGACAGTCAAAGTAATTGTCTTTTCACCAATTGTATTAAATTCTTTGACCGCTTCCTTACCAAGAAGTTTGGTGCCATTACCAAAATCCCAGATGTATTCGGCCGGGATGGTAGAGGTGGTTAGTACAGATCCAGAAGCGTCAAAAATGACTTTTTTGTTAATACGGACAATATTGTCGGAGGTAATTTTTGCTTCGAGAGTCGGGGTCTGGGGAATTACTGTGCCAGCCGGGGTACCCGTGCCAGTTTGAGCATGGCCAGAGACCGGCAGCAGTAGCGTACTTGCTAGAATAGAAATAACGAAATAAAAAAACAATACTTTTTTCTGCATATTTGTAATAGTTAATAGGCGTACTATATCATAGGAAAAGCAGCGAGACAATATGAAAAATTGACAAAAAGGTAGGCTGGGATTACTGTTATTACTACTATTTAAACTTATATGTCCAAGAAAAAATTAGCTATTTACTTCTCTGATCCCGAGCCGATGGGGTATCCATTTAATACTTCAGTATACCCGTATTGGCAGATATATCAGGGCTTAATCAAAAATGTTGAAGAACAAAATATTGCTGTATATATTGTTCGTGGTAATTCGTATATGGGAAAAGGCATCTTTTCTCATGGCTGGTATTTAGAAAATGGTAAGCTTGAACCTGTTAATGAGGAGATCGCTGCAGACCTGATATTTAATCGTGATGATAAAAATACTATTCCGGAAATTTACGATTGTAAAATTATTAATCACCCTGATTTGGATAGGATCTGTGTTGATAAAGTTGAAACGGCAAAACTATTCCCAAATTTTTCCCCTAAGACAAAAGCGATTAATTCTTATCAGGAATTTTTACAGACCATTGAAGAGTGGAACTATAATAAGCAGGAAAAAATTGTGGTGAAAAAGAATTTTCTTTCCGGAGGGCGAGGTATATATATTCGTCCAGTAGAGGAGATTGCAGAGTCGCTGTATGAAAACTGGCAAGATATTTTAATGCAAGAGTTTGTCGATAATTCGGTTGGTATTCCGGGCATTGTTGAAGGTTTGCATGATATTCGAGTAGTGACCATTAATGGTGAGCCGGTTTTTACGCTTGTGCGAGTCCCTGCAGTCGGTTCATTTTTGGCCAACGTTTCTCAGGGTGGTAGTGAAATAGTGGTAAGCTTGAAAAGCTTGCCAGCTGAATTGCTGGAAATGGTTGCGCAGATAAATAAGAGATTGGCGCAGTATCGACCCAGCATATTTGCATCGGATTTTGTTAATTCTAAGAATGGTTTTAAATTGGTTGAGCTCAATTCTCGGCCTGCGGTTTGTCTGCCATCCATATCTGCTGACGCAAAAAATTATATGGATAAGATGGCTGAGATGCTGATCAAAGCCGTGGTCTAATTAACATCTCTATGGATAAGAAAAAAATTGCTATTTATTTTTCCGATCCTCAACCAATGGGAGATCCGTTTAATTTAACATACCCGTATTGGGAAATTTATCAGCAAATCGTCAGAGATATAGAAGCTAACAACATTGAAGTATATATAGTGCGTGCCTCATACCTTGGAAATGGCGTATTTTCTGATGGTTGGACGATACAAAACAGAACTTTAGTACCCGTCGGTCGACCTATTAAGGTAGATCTTATATGGCATAGAGGCAGTCAGCTGACAATTCCACTTACTTATGATTGTCCAATTATTAACCAACCTGACCTGGAAAGATTTTGTGGTGATAAGGTTCAGGTGGCAAAAATTTTTTCTGATATTTCTCCAAAAACAAAAGGAATTAATTCTTATAAAGAATTTACAGAGACGGTATCTGAATGGAATTTTGATCTAGAAAGTAAGATTGTTCTCAAAAAGAATTTTTTATATGGCGGACAGGGGGTAAATATTCTTCCAATTAAAGATGTTAATGAGTCGTTGTATGAGAATTGGCAGGATGTTCTGGTGCAGGAATTTATTGATAGTTCAGTGGGTATTGATGGAATTGTAGAAGGTCTACATGATATTCGTGTGGTAACTATTAACGGTGAGCCGGTATATACCTTTGTTCGTATTCCTAAGCCAGGGTCTTTTTTGGCAAATGTATCTCAAGGTGGAACTGAGCTACCCTTAAGTCTAGATAAATTGCCGAGCAACCTCTTAGAGCTGGTGACAAAAATAAATAAAAGACTAGAGAATTATAAGCCTAGTATTTTGGCTGCTGATTTTTTTAACAGTAAGGACGGGTTTAAACTGGTTGAACTCAATTCACGTCCTGGGGTCTCTAATCCTGCACTTTCACCTCAAGATAAAAAATTTAATGACAGAATCGTGCAGTTATTAGTAGAAGAAGTTTCTAAGACTTAACTCGACCTCTCAATTTTATTGGAAACAAGATCGCGCTGCGAAGTAATCAGATGTAGTAGGCTGGGAGCCGTTTTTGATTTCATTCGCGCGTTTGGCTCCTAATTTTATATAAAAGCACGCTTCCATAGCTGGGGTAATTTGTGAAGGTAAGGCCGCAGGGTCAATGCCAATTTTTTCTAGCGCCTGTTCTTGGGCAGGGGAAAGCAATGGGTTTTTATCAGTTGTATTATTCGTCGTTGATTTTGTTGGTTGAGTTGATTGGGTAGCTATGATTTTGATAAGTGGTTTGATCTGAAATGGATCTGCCATATATAGATATACACCAATACCAATAAGTATAAAAAATATTACACCGAGAGTAGTAAAAAAAGCTTGGAGAAATTTTTTCATGTTACTTAAAATTAATGATTAATTTTCCCAATTTACTATACTACAAATCAATCTCAATCGCCACCGGACAATGGTCAGAGCCAAGGACATCGGGATGAATAGTGGCTTTAGTCACTTTAGATGCCAATTTTTTGCTGACAAAAATATAATCAATTCTCCATCCAACGTTGCGAACGCGGGCCCCGGCAAAGTGACTCCACCAGGTATAGTGGCCATTGCCTTTCGTGAACATGCGGAAGGTGTCCACGAAGTTTTCTTGGATTATATTATCAATTCCTTCACGTTCTTCATAGGTAAATCCTTTGTTGCCAATATTTTCTTTCGGACGTGCTAGATCATCTTCAGTATGGGCGACATTGAGGTCGCCGCAAAATATCACTGGTTTCTTTTTTTCAAGTTCGCACATGTATTCTAAGAAAGCCGGATCCCATTGTTTGTGTCGTAGGGGAATGCGAGAAAGATCGTCTTTGGCATTTGGCGTATATACGGTGACGACAAAGAAGTCTTTGAATTCTGCGGCAGTAACTCGGCCTTCAGTATGTGGATTGCCGTATTTATCACTTACCAAATTGTGTTTCTTGCCAATTTTTTCTGGGATGCCCAAGACTACGGATAGAGGTTTAATCTTAGTAAATATGGCGGTGCCGCTGTAGCCTGGGCGTTCTGCGGAATTCCAATATTCTTGGTAGTCAGGTAAGTCAATTTCGCTCTGGTGCTGCTGGGCTTTTGTTTCTTGCAAACACAAAATATCGGGCTTGTATTTTTCAATAAAGGGCATGAACATACCTTTTTTGTGTACGGCCCGAATGCCATTGATGTTCCAGGAGATTATGCGCATGATGATATGGTTTTTTAAGTTAGGTGTTTTTTAAGAAATGCCCTGCCAGAGCCTGATTTAAGGTATTTTTCAAATTCGAATGCGGTGAGTTTGTTTTTAAAAGCAAAGTAGGCCGTAAGTTCAATCGGCAAACGTTTTGCTGTCGCGGGCACTTGTCCTTTTTTATGCCGAACGAGTCTTTCTTTTAAATCAAAAGTACAACCAGTATATGGCCCGTCTTTGCATTGTAATACGTAAACATAAAACATACCTCCTTAACTTCTGGAACTATAAGCGGACTTTGTCCGCCGAAGCCCGTATTGATTAGTCGCATGTACAATGTTGGTTCTTAAAACATTGTACCCTCCGTCGCTACTTTGGAGCTATGCCGGGCGAAGGCGGTGTTTTTTTTGCGAA
>CAYNEQ010000024.1:0-9777 GCA_964396295.1 uncultured Gammaproteobacteria bacterium | reverse complement strand
CGAAGGACCGCTTTGCATCTTAAGTGGCGAAGGCAGTGCCCTGATGATTCACGCCAACGAAGATCCATACCGAGGCGGCGAGCATATGTCAGGCGTGAGCGGCGGACCGCGATTGGCGTGCGGGATTATAAAAAAAGTTTAATACAATTAAAAAATCCCGACTGAACAGAAGGGATTTTTTAATTGTTGCGGGACCCGGACTTGAACCGGGAACCTCGTGGTTATGAGCCACGCGAGCTGCCATTGCTCTATCCCGCTATTTACGCTATTATTTATAAGTCACTATCTGGAGCAGGTGAGCGGAATCGAACCGCCATTTCATCCTTGGCAAGGACGTATAATAACCATTATATGACACCTGCAACGAGTCAAATAGACAAGAAAATATTTATACTTTGCTTGCAAGATATAAATATTTTATCTGGATATTTGCGAGCGAAGGTGTTATATATCTTAGTATATGACACCTGCAGCGATTAAAAGTGTCCATATAATAACACTTTTACTAGATTTGTCAAATATATAACGGTTAACTTCATTTATACCATCCTTTCAATTAAATCCTGTAAAAAACACGATAATATAATAATATTATGGATCATCATAGTAATCTATACGATCTAGAATCAGCTGAGGAGCAGGCTTTAGCTCCAAAAACAGAAATACAAAGATGGCTAGCAGATAGAATGTACCCAGACCCGGAAGGCATAAAACAAATTGATTGGGTAATACCGTATGCAAAACTGTTTAGCGACCTTTTTATGAATAACGATGACTTTAAATTCTTAGTAAATAAGGCATTTAGGTCTACTGACCAGACAGAGCAGCAGCGACTACTAACACAAATACAAAATATTCTTGATTTAGAACTAGCTAAGACCGCACGCTAATTACGTAATTAATAAAACCCTCTCAAATGAGAGGGTTTTATTTTCTGAGCAGGTAACGGGAGTCGAACCCGTGTCACCAGTTTGGAAAACTGGGATAATAGCCGTTATATGATACCTGCAGTGAGCGAAATAGACAGTGAGATATTTATAATTGTTCGCGAATTATAAATATCGAGTCTGGATATTTCCGAACGAAGGTGTCATATACCGTAGTATATATACCTGCAGTGTTTGCATATTCTATCGTATTTTACAAAAAAGTCAACTGGGTATACCATAAATATATTAACTTTTAACCCCTACATATATGCAGAAAAAGGCTCTGGTTTTTGGCATCACACTGGCCATGTTTACCCTCTTAGGCGCGGGATGCAAAAATCTCCCTGGCACACGCAGCGGTGAACCTATGTCACCCGAGATTTCAGTAAATGACCAGTCATTATCAGGCAATAATGAAATCATTATCAAGGAAGCGGCTATTGATCAAAATGGCTGGATTGTTATTCATGCTGTAAAAGATGGTCAACCGGCGGATCCGATTGGCTACACATCTCTGGCCACAGGCAAAGATAAGAAAATAAAAATTACCGTTGATAAAAATAAAGTTACCCCGACCCTAATCGCCATGCTGCATTATGACCGCAATCCTTTGGGCACCTATGATTTTCCAAATGGCGACGGCCCAGTCATCAGAGATACAAAAGTTATCATGGATGAATTTGCTATCTCAAATTACAACGACATTAAGAAAGAACCGACAACCGAAACATCACAAGGTAATCGCAAAGAATTTACGATCACTGCCAAACAGTGGGCATTCTCTCCCTCAAGTATTAAAGTTAAAAAGGGAGATATGGTTGTGCTTAAAGTCACGAGCGCTGATGTGGCGCACGGCCTCATGTTGCCAGCTTTTAATGTAAATACCACTATTAATAAAGGCGAAACAAAAACTATTGAATTTGTGGCTGACAAAGCCGGCACCTTTACCTTTAGTTGCAATGTTCCGTGCGGCGCTGGACACAAAGCCATGACCGGAACTCTTGTGGTTGAATAATATTTAAAATAAAAAACGAGCCGTAGGTATGGCTCGTTTTTTATTTGAAAAACTCTATATTAATCATTAGCCCGAGCTGAATAGTCACCGGTTTCAGTATTAACCAAAATTTCTTCACCTTCTTTAATAAAGATTGGCGCCTGAACATGCAAACCATTGTCTAACACAATTTCTTTGGTCACATTTCCGGAAGCACTGTCTCCACGGACGGCTGGTGGCGCTTCCACAACCTTGTATTTTACTTTCTTTGGCAACTGGATGCTAACTGGTCTATCTTCATATAACCCTACTACTACATCTAAACCTTCTTTTAGATACTTGCCTTCTTCACCGACCAGATCACCGTTCATTTCTATCTGTTCATAGGTTTCCATATTCATGAAAGCGTAATTTTCACCATTTTTATACAAAAACTGCATGGTACGAAAATCAACTTGCACGATATCGACGCTCTCGCTGGTCTTGTACGTTACTTCAAGCACTTTTCCGCTGCCCAAACTTTTCATACGCGCACGGACAAACGCTGCACCTTTACCCGGGTTAACATGCTGAAATTCAACGACGACAAATAGGTCGTTATTTTGACGAATTACTACTCCTTTTTTCACATCTGTTGTTGAGGACATATAAGATTTGCGAATTATGAATTACGAAGTATGAATCATGAACTAAATCCTAAAGCCATAATTCTTAATTCATGATTCATAATTCAAAATGAATTAATAAATTCTTTTATTCAAATTGGTCTTGAGCTTCAAGCTGATCCTTTGCGGACTGGAAGATTGTTTCGTTCAAATCTTTTGCTCCGGTAAACAATAATACCATACGATCTATGCCCAAGGCAATACCCCCAGCCGAGGCAATTCCACTCTCTAAGGCCCCGATAAATTCAGGGTCAACCGGCCACATTTCTTTGCCGAGCTCTCCCCTTTTTCGCTTGTCTGCTTCCAATTTTTCTTGTTGCTCTTTAGCATCAGTCAACTCACCGAAAGCATTGGCAATTTCTAGTCCCGCAACATACAATTCAAACCGTTCCGCATAGCGACGATCGTGGTCGCATAGCCGTGACAAAGAGGTCAGGTGCGCCGGATAATCATACACAAACACTGGCTTAGCCAGACCTAACTGAGGCTCGATTTCATTAAGAAAAATTTTATAAAACACATCTTCATACGCATCCGCCACCTCTACTGCATACCCTTTTGATCTAGCAAGTTCGCAAAGTTTCCCTAACTCTAAATAGTCATTTAATTCAACATTCAGAAATTGCTGCCAAACCTGTCGCATGCTGAGACGATCCCAATTTCCTAGTATCGAAACTTGATGATTTTTATAAATAACTGACTCTTGTTGCAATTGCCGGCCAACATATTGAAATAATTTTTCCGCATCGTCCATAATTTCTTGATATGTACCAGGCGATCGATACCATTCAAGCATGGTAAACTCCGGATTATGATTGCCGCCAAAACTCTCAAAATCACGAAAACATTTTCCAATCTCAAAAATTTTTTCATACCCTGCAGCCAGCATTTTCTTCAGCGCATATTCAGGAGAGGTGCGAAGATGCATTGTTGCCGGTTGGCCAGTGGGGTCATGCAACACAACAGACATCGGATTAAGATATGGTTCTTGGCTTGCGAGTCGTACAGCAATTGGCGTATCAGTCTCCACAAAACCTTGGGACCAAAAAAATTCCCGCACCGATTTAGTAATCGCAATCCGGGTGTCATAAATATTTTTAAGACGAGCCGTATTTTTTAAATCTGACCAAGTACTCATAATTGCAAAAGCCCCTCGCGGGGCTTTCTCTAATGTTTCTTTATGCAGTGTATGGCATGAGTGATGCTTGTCTGGCTCTTTTCACTGCGGTCGCAACTTGACGCTGATGCTTGGCACAGAGACCGCTGCGGCGGCGAGGCGCAATCTTCATATATGAAGACACGAATCGACGCAAAATGGTAATATCTTTATAATCTACCACCACTTTATTGTTTACGCAGTAATAACAAGCTTTGTCTTTCTGTGGAACTTCTCTTGTATTAGAATTTGTAGGCATAATTTTTTAGAATGTTTTAAAATGGAATATCCTCTACTTTTACTTCTTCCTCAATGACTTCCTGCGGAGCATCATTACTAAATCCAGACGGTTGGCTATTGCCAAATGAGGTTGGCGCGCCGCCCTCTGCACCCTTGGAGTCAAGCATGATCATATTTTCGCCGATTACTTCCGTGCGATAACGCTTTATACCATCTTGACCAGTCCATTCGCGAGTCTGAATTCTACCTTCTACATAGACCTTACCGCCTTTGCGGAGATATTGGCTGCAAATTTCAGCCAATTTTCCCCACATAACGATGTTATGGAATTCAGTTTGTTTTTGTTTCTGGTTATTGTTATCTACCCAGATACGATTGGTGGCTAGGCTCAAGGTAGCAACAGATTTACCGTTAGGAGTATTGCGAAGTTCTGGATCACGAGTCAGGCGACCGATGATCATAGCTTTATTTAAATCCATATGATTCGAACTTAGGATTTAGAATATTGATTAAACTCCAGGAATTATATTTTCATTTTCTAAGATGGCATTGAGCTTGGCGTCAATGTCTTTGAGGTCAACCTTCTTATCATCCTTAGTTTCTGGTTCTTTTTCCGGTACAGCTACTGGCACAACTTCTTCTACCGGTTGTCCTTCTTCTTTTTGCATCATCGTTGTTACGCCACTTTCATTAGTGCTGTAGACAATTTTCTTGGTCGCACTCACATTAGTATTGAAATGGGTAATCATACTGCGCAAGACATCGGTGCGTAATTGCAATTTGTCTGAGATGGCTTTGACCGCTTCTGGTTCGGCAGTAAAGACCAAGGTGTAATAATAGCCGTATCTGATTTGTTTAATCGGATATGACAATCTGACCTTACCAAGATTGTTAAGCTCAACATCTTGTACTTGTTTACTAATTGAATCCTGTATTTCTTGGATTTGTTTGGCAACTTCTTTTTCATCCAAAGTTCCCGGCAAAACCAACAATAATTCGTATTTCTTCGACATAAGATAGAATAAATTTTCTTAACAAGACATAAACGAACATCGATCCGATCGTTTTGCCTGTCATAGTTAGATACCAAAGGTAGGAGTATACTACCAATAAAACCCAGGAAAGTCAAGGGTTTTGGCAACTAAAAACACCGCCTGATTTGGCAGTGTTTTTAAATAATTTCCATGATCGTTCGTGCAAAAACTACAAGTCTTATAGTTATTGCACGCAGAACGACCACGAGAGCGACAATCTAAGGCTGCGGCTCGTGTGTTAGTGCCGCGAGTTGCTGCTCAAGAAAGTCCTGAACCAGCCTTCTTTTGACTGCCCGCCGACATCCCCAGTCATCACAGACAGCTGCCATGTGACCCCCGTAGGTCAACCGTGCTGTTGCAGTACGCACGCACGGTCTGACTTTGACCAAATCCGTCTTCTGACGGCTGCAGGGCTCGCTCAACCCAGGTGCAAGCGGCAGAACACCGAACTTTGCCTTAACCTCAACGGTATCTTCAATCGTATCCACTGCTGCCTCCAACGCCTTTTAGGCGCGATTGTTGATTGGTAGAGAAATCTTTTTACCATACTTTTCTAAAACAATCAAGGTAGAATAAATAGATTACAAATTGAGATAAAATATGTTATAATTATTTCAGAAATCAGAGACTAATTTTTATAGTCTTAAGATTTTTTATGCTATTACCAAAAACCCTCAAAGCCATTCTCAAACAGTACAAACTAGCTGACGCAGCTACGCTTAAATCTTCCCAAACCAAGGCCGAGAAAATGAATAAAGACCTGGAAGATATCCTGATTACCGACAACATCGTCAACGAGAGTACTTTGTATGAAAAAGCTGGTGACTATTTGCAAGTTCCCTATATCAGCCTCAAAGGTAAAGAAATAAAAAAAGAAACCCTCAATCTCATTCCGGGACCGGTGGCCGGCACTCATCAAGTCATCGCGTTTGAAGTTGATAAAAACGAGGTAAAGCTGGCCATGACTGATCCGACTGATATTCAAACGATCGAGTTTTTGCGCCGCAAAACCGGCTTAGAACCAAAAGTCTATATCACTTCTCCCGGAGATCTTAAAGAGGCCATGAGACGGTATCACGCCGAACTCGAGGCCGATTTACAGATTGTCCAAGAGGCCACCAAAAATGCCGAGGGCGGAGACCTCAAAAAAGCTGCCGAGGAAATCCCGACTATTAATATCGTTAATACGATTCTCGAGCATGCGGTTTATGAGAATGCTTCTGATATCCACATTGAACCAAATGAAAAGGAACTGGTGGTACGGTATCGCGTGGACGGCATCCTCAAGCCCATCATGACCTTGCCCAAAAATGTGCAAAGCGGATTGATCGCCAGAATAAAAATTCTGGCCAACCTCAAAATCGACGAACACATGGTGCCCCAAGATGGCCGTTTTAAAATTCAAATTCAAGAAGAAAAAATGGCCTTTCGTGTCTCTATTATTCCAGTCTACGATGGCGAAAAAATTGTTTTGCGTTTACTCCATGAAAGTGTCAAACCTCTCACGCTTGATGAATTAGGCTTGCTTGATGGCCCAAGAAAAATCCTGGAAGAAGCCATCAAAAAACCACACGGCATGATCCTGGTTACCGGTCCGACTGGTTCGGGAAAAACCACAACGCTCTACTCTGTACTGGGCATACTGAACCAACCTGGCGTCAACATCTGCACTATTGAGGATCCGATCGAATATCGCATTCAGGGTGTCAATCAAAGTCAGATAAATCCGAAAGCCGGCTTTACCTTTGCCATGGGCTTACGTTCATTCTTGCGCCAAGATCCAAACATTATCATGGTGGGAGAAATCCGTGATCAGGAAACTGCCGAGATTGCCATCCATGCGGCGATGACCGGGCATTTGGTATTATCCACCCTCCACACAAACAACGCCCCTACAACCTTGCCGCGCCTAATCGATATGGGCATTCCGCCATTTCTGGTTGCCTACACCACCAACATTGTTTTGGCTCAACGCTTAGTCCGTAAGATCTGTCAGTATTGCAAAAAAGAATATTACTTGGATAAATCAGCCGGTGATGAGCTCGGCCGTGTCTTTGATGTAAAAAAAATCTCTACCCTTTTTAAAGCAAATATTCCAAAGAGCAAAGAAGAAAGCGCTGATGTTGCCAAAATTACGTTTTATAAAGGTGAGGGGTGCAATCGGTGCGGCCAAACCGGCTATAAAGGCCGCGTGGGTATTTATGAAATTTTAGAAATTGATGAAGAGCTCATTAAAATGATTAATGCCCATGGCACTGCGGATGATATTCAAAAACATGCCAGAGAAAAAGGCATGGTGACCATGCTTGAGGACGGGCTCGTAAAAGCAAAAATGGGAGTTACCACTATCAGCGAAGTCTTGCGTGTGACCAAAGAATAATATGCCCCAATTTAAAAAAACTACAAAAAAGCCATCCCCTGTGACTGAACCGCCATCACAGACAAAACCACCAAAAGAAAGTTGGCTGTCCGAGCATCTCAGCCGGGTGCCAATCATGCAGAAAATTCTTTTCATTAGCCATCTTAAAACCATGGTTAAAGCTGGTCTGTCTCTTATTGATGCCTTACGCATTTTGAGCGAAGAAATAGAGAGCAAAAAATTACAGGTGGTCATTGGCGAAATTAAAACTGGTATGGAAGGCGGCACTCCCTTAAGCGTTCTGTTAAGCCGTTATCCAAAAATTTTTCCTTCGATTTATGTGAACATGATTGCAGCCGGTGAAACTGCCGGCAAACTGGAAACTGCCTTAGAACAAGTAGCTGTGCAGATGAAAAAAAATCATGAATTAAGCTCTCGTATTAAGGGCGCGTTAATGTATCCGGCTGTGGTAGTGGTAGCTATGATCGGCATCAGCATTGAAGTAGTGGTGTTTATTTTGCCAAAACTACTGGTCATGTTTAAAGATTTCAATGCCACCTTGCCCTTGCCCACCAGAATTTTAATTGCCGTTACTGAATTTACCCAAAATTACGGCCTATGGCTTCTGATTGGCTTAATCATTTTCATTATCGCGGCCGTACAGTTATTAAAACAATATAAAGTAAAACGCGTGGTGCATATTATAAATTTGAAATTGCCAATTATCGGCAGTATTATTAAAAAAATAAATTTAGCGCGTTTTACTCTCACCTTATCATCATTGCTGGAAAGCACAATTCCGATTATTGATGCCACCCGCATATCTTCCGAAGTGGTCGGCAACATTGTCTATAAAGAAAGTCTACTAAGCGTATCAGAATCACTCAAAAAAGGTGAACCGCTCTCAGAAATATTGCGAAAATATCGAGAAATTTTTCCGCCCATGGTGACGGAAATGATCATGGTTGGTGAACGGTCCGGAAAAAGCGAAAGTATGTTGAAAGAACTGGCCGAATATTATGGCAATGAAGTCGATACAACTATGCGTAATTTTACTACGATCATTGAACCAGTGATTATCGTGATCATGGGTCTGGCGGTTGCCGGCATTGCCGTGGCTGTAATTATGCCTATGTATTCCTTGGCACAAAATATCTAATCTATGTTGCTGCGCAATCCTTTTGCCAATGCGTTTGGACTAAATATTGGCGATTTGTCCATCAAACTCGTACAGCTAAAACCAGCAGCATTTTATCGACCTCATGTTTTTGAGATAGCTGACGTACGCACCACCAGCTTGCCTCCAGGACTAATAGTCAACGGCGAAATCCAACAACCAGATCTGGTCAAGAAAAAACTTTTACACCTACTTGGCAAAGAAGAAGGTGGCTTTCCCCTACTTAAATCTCCCTGGGTGGTAGCCAGCTTGCCTGAGACAAAAACATTTTTAAAATTAATTGATATTGAAAATACCGGCGAAACCGTGAGTTCGGTTGACGTGACCTATCAAGCAAAAAAACATTTACCTTATGAAATTGAAGACACTTACTTAGACTGGCAACTGATTACGCCCGATGTCTTAGAAAAAAGAAATCAAGTACTTATCGGGGCTGTGCCAAAAACAATTTCTGATACGTATACTACACTACTTGAAGACGCAGGCCTGCATCCGATTTCCCTGGAAACCGAGGCTATCTCTATTGCCCGATCCATGATTACGGCTGATAAAGATTACACCGGTCAAGCGCGAGCGATTTTGGATTTGGGCGCTACCCGATCCAATCTCATTGTTTATGACAATAATAGCGTCCAGTTTAGTTCTTCCCTTAATTTTTCTGGAGAAATGGTGACGCTTGCTATTGCGCAAGCGCTTAAGATTGATCATGCGGCAGCTGAAAAAATCAAGTTGGAGCGTGGTATCCAATACGATGTTCACCACCCCAAATACTTACCAGCCGTGTATAGCATTGTCGAGAATTTAATCAAAGAATTAAAAACCGCCATGCTCTTCTACCGTGAGCATTTTAATGATATAAATGCTATTAGTGGCATTACCCTCTCCGGCGGCGCCTCAAACCTTTACTACATTGATTCCTTTATTTCCAAAGAGTTAAAAATTGCAACGGTATTGGGTCACCCTTGGAAAAATCTTAACAACAAAAAATTATACGAATACGAACCAAACAGCAGCCTGTCTATGGCCAGCGCCATCGGTCTGGCGCTTAAAGCTGCGCAAAATCCATTCCAGGAATAATTATCGATATGATCAAAATTAATCTCAATTTACTGGCCCCAAGCAAAAAAACCAATCTGGAGCATATGGTCCATATTTTTTTGTTAAAAGATATGGCCCAACTCTTCTTGTTGGTAGTGGCCGCTATGTCAGCCGTTCTCATCTGG
>CAYNEQ010000023.1:0-9827 GCA_964396295.1 uncultured Gammaproteobacteria bacterium | reverse complement strand
ACTCTCTATGACCGAAGACCAACTTCCCTCTTTGGATTTTATTGCCGGGCTTATTAATAAGTGCGGTGTCTTTATGTGGGTAAAACAGAAAGCGCTTGAGGTGCCTGTTTTTCAAGTTAAAATGGAATTAGAAGAGAGAATTCTTTTAGAAATGATTAAGGCAAAGCTAGGCTTACAAGAAAAAATTTATGAGTATAAGTATAAAGATAAAAGCTTCCTTCTACTACTTATTAGAAGGCGCTCAGTCATAGAGTCGACAATTATAGGGGTTTTTGACGGTAAATTTTGGGGTAAGAAAAAAATTCAATTTGACGCCTGGAAGAATAAGTTCTACGAAAAGAAACTTGAATTTGTTTATAAGCACCACAACAACTAATTGTTTCACATGAAACAATTCTAGACAATTCTTATATCATCCTGAGCATAAGAAAGAACCCTGCCCTTATGTTGATTTTAGCAACAGGCATAGAATCCGATTTCTAATGTAAAAATTGAGCAAATGTCTAGTAATTTGCCAGATTTAAAACAAAAACTAATGAAGTGGATAGGTTTGTATAGACTAATCTATACAAATATCCCCATATACCCATACTTATACACAACTTTGTCCACTTTTATACTAAAAAGAATCTGCTGCAAACAGATTCTTTTTAAATAACTTACATATTTAAACTAAGTCAAATCTTAAAAAACTCTTCAAAGATCAAAGGCAGGTCATTGACGGAATTATATTCTTTTCGCTGAAAATATCTATTTCCAGCAATCATAGCTGAGAATATTTCGCCGTTACGATGTATACAAAGCACTTTTTTTCCTAATTGCTCAGGCCAAGCCAATTCATACCCAACACCTAGGCTTGGCTAAGTAACCTCAGCGACCACAACATCTGCTTGGTTAAGCAAGACCCAATCCCTTTCATAAATAACATCGAAAGAAATAGAATCACCACTATCAGTCAGATCTGTATTTCCTATATGCTCAGTGAGCACTTTGCCAAACTGCTGTAAATGAAGAATTATTTGGCTATATAAATCCTTATCTTGCCGGCCTCCGCGAATAGAGCCAAAAAAATATATTTTCATAGTTTAATCTATTTACTGATCTCGAATTATCTACTACACTATGTAGTAGATATCTTTTTCTTGGTCTTTTTTGTTGAAATAGGCAAATTTTCAGCAGTTATTTCAACTAATTCGCATAACCAGGCGCTATCGTCAGTCTGGTCTGGACTAATCTGTATAGATGGCTTGGCTCCTGGATATGCACACCCTTCCACATATTGCTCTCCCACAAACATCTTGCCTGGTTCGGTAATTTTGACAAATAGTTTATTATTACAAACTAAAGCTACAACTTTTCCTTTCAGATATACTGCATATTCGCCAAACATTTTCCGAGCTGAGACATCAGCCAGTGGCGATAATTGATCTAGAACGTAATCTACTGTAGATTGTTTTGTAGCCATATTATTGTGTACCTGGCGAGAATCGAACTCGCTTCTGAGCAATGCGAATGCCCTATACAACCACTGTAATACAGGCCCTTGGCGCCCCGCTTAGCGGGGCCAGACACAACGCTAAGCGTTGTGCCACCAGCATGAATTGAACACACATCTTACCCTTAGGACGGGTCTGTTCGATCCGTTGAACTATGGGGGCAGTGGCTGCATTTTAACTAAAAATACTGACTTTGGCAATTATCTTTGACTGGTTGAATTTTTCCCTATTCGGCAGTACAATTGATATACTTTTATTATATGCAAAATATTTTACTTATCATAATCGCAATCGGCCTGGCCATAGCTATTTTTTTGTTATTAAAACGAAAAGATGATAAACCCAAAGAAGGGGAGCAAAACCTGTTTCTCATGCTGCAAAACCAAATACAAGATCTCAATAGACTCGTGGAACAAAAAATTACCGACACGCACCGAGTCATGGCAGATACGCAAGTGAATTTAAATAAAACTATTCAATCCCAATTCGGCCAAAGCATAAAAATAATTACCGACGTTACCGAACGACTAGCGAAGCTTGATGAAACAAATCGCCAAGTGGTGAGTTTTACAGATCAGTTACAAAATCTCCAGGACATTCTTAAAAACCCAAAACAACGCGGCATCTTAGGAGAGTATTACCTGGAAACATTGCTTAAAAATGTTTTACCTCCCGGCCAATTTCGAATGCAGCATCCATTCCCAGATGGCACCATTGTGGATGCGGCAGTCTTTGTCAAAGACAAGGTCATACCAATTGATTCTAAGTTTTCCTTAGAAAATTATAATCGAATTGTTGAGGAACGGAGCGATGCTGAACGCGAACGGTTGGAAAAAATATTTGTGAATGATTTAAAAATGCGTATTCAGGAAACTGCCAAATATATCCAACCCAAACAAGGCACGATGGATTTCGCTTTCATGTTTATTCCGCACGAGGCAATTTATTACGACCTCTTGATAAATAAAATCGGCACCCTAAAAGACGAAGACACGGAAAATTTGATCCAACGCGCGGCCAGTAAATACCGAGTAATTATTGTATCTCCAACATCTTTCCTTGCCTACCTGCAAACTGTCTTACAAGGTTTGCGCGCCTTGCAAATCGAAGAGTCGGCCAAAGAAATACGCAAGCGAGTAGAAGAACTTGGCAAACATATCCTCACGTACGATGATTATCTTAAAAAACTTGGTAACAATCTGTCTACAACCGTCAACTCCTACAACAACGCCTACAAAGAATTCAGCAAAATAGACAAAGATGTAGTGAGGATTGCCGGCGGCGAGAAGACAGTGGAAGCTATACAGATAGAACGGCCGACATTGGATTTGGATTAGAAATCTCTTGACTTATCGCTAAAAATAGAGTATTCTATTGAGGTTAGAATTAATAAATTCAGCTCTCGTTTTTCTTAATTCTCATTTAACAAAACTTAATAATACTATGCCTAACATTCAAAGCGCAAAAAAAGAATTGCGCAAAGCCAAGAAACGCGCCGCTCTTAATAAAGTTCGTCGCGAAACCTATAAAAGTTTAGTCAAAAAAGCTGTAGCAGATAAATCCGCTGAGACCATAAAATCTGCTCAGCAGGCATTAGATAAAGCTGCCAAAGCCGGCGTTATCAAAAAGAATACTGCCGCTCGAAAATTATCTCGTTTAATGAAGAAGTTCCACGCTTCTAAGAAATAATTACCCGAGATTCCCAACAAATAGATCAATTAGCCAAGACTGGTCCGCAAGACCGGTCTTTGTTTTTATATCAATACTAAGGAGTTGTTGGTACAAATCCTTCAGTCTATCAAGCGAATAACGCTTGATCAGTGGCAAACTTTTTTTTACCACAAACGGATGCAGCTCGAGTGCCTTCGCCATACTGTCGCTGGAAATATTTTCTTCACGATTAAACACATCTCTCATAGAAATTAAAATCCGAAATTGCCGCACAATCATACTAAACAAATAACCATCGTCCTGTCCGAGCTGCCGCTGATCTTCTATTAATCTGAAGGCTAGCTTGCGATTGCCCGCTACAATCGCATCAACCATATTAAAAATATTATCATCGGCTTTTTCTTCCAAAAATAATTGCACGTCTACCAAACTGATTTCTTTTTTTTGTGCATAGGCTATAAGTTGATCTATGAGCGTGGTTGCATACCACATGTCGCCACCGGTATGCTGAGCCAGATATGTAAGCGCCTGCAAATTAATACTGCCGCCACGGCTGGTAACTTCATTTTTTATCCAGTTGTTCATAGCTGCGCCAGTAAGCAAGGGAAATTCCCGAGCCCATTTCTCCTTAGCTAATAATTCTTGCAGCTCTTTGGCTATTTTTGTTTTTCCGATTGCTTCGCCCTGCCAAAAAATAATCACGTTTTTTTCCGGAAATTTGTTTTCTTTTACACCTTCAATGAATGATTCCAACACTTCAGTATCTTTATTAGATAAAACATTTTGAACAACGACCAATCTTCTTTCCGCCAAAAAAGGTGCGGCAGTAATTTCTAACCATACTTTACCACTCTCTTCTTTCTGACCATCCAGAACTACCACATTCATGCCTTGTGGATCACGCTCTTTTTTAAAGCGTTCTATTTGTTGTTTCAAGTATTGGCGACTGGAAAAGGTATCTTGGCCGTAAATATAGATGAGCATAGCCATATCATTTTAATAGTAAAAATTAAATTAAGCAAACACTTCAAGAGTTTACAAAAAAATAATATTTTAATAGAATAATCACTATGGCAGAACAAAATGGCCCTACTCATCCACAAGGAAACCCCAAGCCGCCCGACGCCTTCGAGCGCTACCCGGACTCAGACATGACGCGGCCTCGTAGGCTGAGAAACGGAGAAGATGGTCTGACCTATCCAATTGACGGGACAGACCAGGACACAGGTCAAACTTCGTCTCAGCCCACACCCGACACGCCAAACGATGGCTAGCCTACCTTCAGGTCAACTATTTCCGCCTAATCAGCGGCACGGTTGCCTTCCGGCGGCGGTACCAAGACCGGGGACTTGGACCGCCGCCACGACGTTCACTTTCAAATAATTTAATTCGTGCGCTTTATGGGCGTTTTTTTGTTTAAAACAAAACTCATCAATTTGACATACAATTTAAAAATCGATACATTTTATAATAGCTTTGTCTATGAAGTCTGTATCTTCCGGCACATCGCTGGGGGAGGCTTCTAGAAAGTAGGGGACCGATCCATGCAGAACCCAGCACTCTGCTATCCACACGAGGACGGCGTCACCATCATCGAGGGGCATGACTCGACCAAGCCGAGCGAGAACATCTCGACGGCCACGCGCTTCGCTGACCCCATCAAGCAGGGCAGCGGCCGCAACACCGGCCAGTACCGCCGGTTCGAACCCAGCGACTGCTACCCCGGCTACGAGCCGAACGACCGGCTCTAGGACAATCGGCGAGCCTCAGGTTGCCGAGCACATCGCCGAATTAGCACAATCCTCGGGGGAGGAATAAGCCAACAGCTCCCAACCATCGACCACTGGTCGACAAGCGCCCTCGGGCGATCTGGTCGGCCAGTGGTCACGTAGTTCCACACAAATAATGATTTTGCTTACATAATGCGCTTGATAGGCGTTTTTTTGTTGTAAAAATTTCTACGATTGACAGATTCCAAATAAAATTATATTCTCAGGTTGCCCTGTACAAGTCGGCAAAACCGCCGAACAACAGAGCAGAGGGGACCTTCCATGCTGCACTCGCACGAGCTCCGGGCATCCGACCTGCCCAACGGCCAGCAGCCCACTGGCGACCCATCCAACTACAGCGAGCGCCGCCAGATCGACGATCCGCCGCCGACGCGCGGTTACCGCAGGCGTCGGCCGCAGCGCCAGCCGCCGCCGGACTACAACCGCCAGCTCGAGTAGCTGGACGACGCCGGCGCGACTCGACCATGAGTTGAAGGTAAGGGCGCATCCACGAGGTGCGCACGAAGCCAGACACTCAGTGGCCACTGGACGGCGGCGACCAAGATCCACACGGATCGCGGTCGCCGCCTTCAGACTTCCTAAAAAGTCAAAACCCCACAAGAATGAAAGAACAGGAAACTGGTCTTTTTTGTTATATAAATTTCTGTTAAATGTGGATAAAAGTATTGCTAAAATGATAAAAATGGAGTATTTTTATCTTGCCTTGTTTTATCCAGTCACCTGATCAGTGAAGGAGTGGTGGATGCGCGCCAGGCCCATTAGCATCTCCGTGATGCACCCGATCAAGCCCTCCTCGGCGAACGAGCACCCGCTGTTCGACGCGCGCTGGAAGGCCTGCACCCTCGGTACGGGTCCGAAGAAACAGCCGCGGGCGGGCAAGAGCCAGCCTATGGCCTTCACCGGCTTCGACGGCTAGCAGGAGTACGAACATGGGCTTATGAGCCCCTCAAGCAGTCATGCGGCATGACTACAAGAGTACGCGGGTTCACCGAGCCGGGGCGACAAGCCTCGACCAGCGACCCAAGCCGACTATGGGCAAACCGATGAACGTACGTGTACGTTCATCGGTGCCCGTCAACCTGACTTATTAAATTTAAAACATAGCTTCATCTTAATTTGCACCTTGCGTGCTTTTTTTGTTATATGTTATACTACGACTTGTAGTAGAATTTTTATGACAAAAAATATTTCCACCTCGCTTGGTAGTTTAGAAGAAGAAATAATGCAAATCATCTGGAAGGAGCGTAACACATCCGTACGTTGTGTTTTTGATATTCTCAAAAAGAAACGAGATATTGCCTATACTACGGTCATGACGATCATGTCTCGACTGCATGCCAAAGGCATTCTCGTTCGCCACTTCCACGAAAACGGCTCATATATTTATGCGCCGGCGCAAAGCAAGGAAAAATTCCTCGAAAAAATTTCTGAACGAGTTATAAAAGAGTTGATAAAAAATTGCGGCGAGGTAGCCGTAGCTCGATTTATAGATATAGTTGAAGCAAGCAATTTCAAAAAGTCTGCTGAATGGAGAAAACGACTAAAAAATATTAAGTAAGCACATGCCGAACTTTAATAAAAAATCACAGCAGCTTTTTATATGGCTGGCCGGCTTCGGCAGTCTGCTCGCTGTTATTTATATTACAATTCTATATATCAGCAGTTCATTTATATTTTCCACATTCGGAGAAATGGTTGCCAGGCGCGCTACTGTCGCCTGCGGTTGTCAGGCCATAACCGGCAATATTAACTACCCCTTATTCGGCCTCGTATCTCTACTGGCAATTGCTTTATTACTGACCGTTATTAGGGCCATCGGCAAAACTGTGTCTGCTTATATTAAAACTCGACAGTTTCTATCTGCTCAAAAAACAAAAGGGCCTAATATTTCCGCCAAGTTACTATCTGTCAGTCAAGCTCTTGGCATTGAAAATAAAGTCATTGAAATTGCTAGCAGTCAGCCGACGATTTTTTGCCAAGGGATACGAGAGACACATATTTACATTTCTTCAGCTGTCGTAGCACAATTAAATAAGGAAGAGTTGCGAGCGGTTTTACTACACGAAATGTATCACGCTAAAAATCAAGAGCCGAAAAAAATATTATTTATTCAATTCTTGAGAGGTTTTAAATGGATACCAGGTGTAAAAAAAATAATTAAAAAATATATCTCAACTTCTGAAATCGCGGCTGATGAATTGGCGACAGATAATTTTACCAACAAACATAGTCTGGCTAGTGCTATGGCAAAAATTCTGGAAATGGAAGAAAAAAATCATATCCAAAAAGAGCTGGCTGTTTCGTATTTTAGCCAGATGACTGAAGAACGAATTCTCGTGTTAAGCAACGCCTCATATCAGCCACAGCTGGTCAAAGAATTTCTTAAAACCGGACTTAGCATCGCGGCCGGAATCATTGTCTTGTTTTTTTTAAGCGGCTTGGTAGAAAAACAGGAAGTCCGTGCTCAAGAGGTATATGGCAATTCCAGATGCGCCAATAAAATTATCGTGGAGCATTGTAAAAATCTTTGGACTAACTGTGCTGGAGAAATTTTCCACAAATCAAACACTGCTTGTGCTCCAGTGGATAAGTCATATATACAAAAATAATTTTAGGTACTACAATACGTAGTAGTAATTCAATATATCTGTATGAAAAAAAATATCTCTCGAATAAATGTCGCTTTGCTGACGGTTCTGACCATGTCAGCAATCGGTAATCAAGTGGTGCTCAATCAAACAAACAAAGTCATGGGCATACACAGCTCGCTCGCCTTTACATCTGCTTTTAAAAAAATCTTAAGCGGGGGAGCAAAACTATCTGGTAGTTTGGCGGATGACGCGGTAAAACTTGTGTTTATGCAAGGCATACCGGAAGTCTATGGCGCCGAGCTAAATCTTGACTTCGACCAAGTACAAAAAGGAATGGATATTATGCGCCAATATGATCCTGACTATGGAAATAAAAAACTAAACCTTACGGCCGAAGAAAAACAACGCTATATTAATGTGGCCATAAAAATTTCTTGCGAATATTGCTGCGGCGCTGAATCAATTATTTTTAAAGACGGCAGTGCCGCCTGCGGTTGCGCTCATTCACAGGCCATGCGCGGTCTTGCCGCCTATCTGGTCAAATACCATGGCTCAGAATACTCTGATGACGAGATTTTACGAGAACTTGCTAAATGGAAAAGCCGCTACTTCCCGAAACAAATGGTACAAAAAATGACTACCCAATTACAAAGCGGCCAATATACACCTGATATTGCTTCTCTGCTGCTTAATGTAAAGTTGCCAAAATACGACGGGGCGGCAACTGGTTCGGCTCCTCTGCCATCTGAAATTCAAAACGCTCCCGGCATGGTTGGGGGATGCTAAACTAAAGTCTTAAATTATAAATAAACTTAAATATATGTCAGAACAAAACCAGGCCAACAATCCGTTGGAGTCTATTAAAAACGAAATCAGCAATAATCTAAACGGCGGTCAGAAAAAACCCATTTCTTGGAATAGTGCCATTATTACGGTAGCCTTGGGAGTGTTGACTATAGTATCTCTGGCACAAATGATGAGTTCTATAAAAATTTTTAACAAACTAAAAGGGGGCCAAGTCAACGCCGCTACAAGCGCCCCTCAGAACAGCTCTATAGAAAACCAACCAGACATGGTCGGCGGTTGCTAAACTAAAATTCTAAGTTAACCATCATAACTTCTCACCTGAGTATGGAAGAAAATAAGAAAATAACACAAATTAATTACTGGTTTCTAACCACAGTTGTTGGACTAATGATTGTGGGAGGTGTTATTGCCACCGCTTATCTTATTAGAACCAACCTCTTAGCTGATAAGAAAATTGCCGAAGCGGCCGAAGCAAAGCGTCCGGCTAATCTTGAGGTTATTACCGTAACTGATAAGAATTGCACTAATTGTTTTAATGTAAATACAATACTCGACCAAATCAAAGCACAGAATATCAAGCTTGGGTCTGAAAAAAATGTAGATAGTAATAGTGCGGAAGGAAAAGAGATCATCAAAAAATTTAACATCACCCGTTTACCCACCTTTATTATCAGCGGGGAACTAGATAAAGATCCTAAGCTTAAGGATTTTTTTTCGAAGGCAGGTGAAACAATTGACGGTTCCTTTGTTTTCCGTCAGGTTGGTCCGCCATATGTCGATGTAACGACAAGTAAAGTTAAGGGTAAAATCACGTTTGATCTACTTGTCGATAGCAGCTGTTCTCAGTGCTACGATGTGACTCGCCACGAAGCAATCCTACAACAGTTTGGCATTACCACTCCGGGAAATATTATTGATACGAAATCAGCTGCCGGTAAAAGTTTGATAAAAAAGTACGGCATTAAATTAGTTCCTACTTTTGTCTTAGCCGGTGAAATGGATGCCTATCCAGATTTAAAACCAGTTTGGGAACAAGTTGGTATTATCGCTGGTGACGGCGCCTACGTGTTTACTACCGGCGTACCTCTTATGGGAACCTACAAAAACTTATCGACCGATAAAATTATCACGCCTCCGACCCCCACCTCTACAAAACAATAATATGCTTGCAGAAATCACTCTTCCTGTGCTCAAAAGAAAGAAGTACGCCCTTATTGCGATCATAGCCGCCGTCGGTATTGGCGCTTTGTCATATTACCTCACAGTCGCTAACGTCGCGTTTAAGAGCGTGGCCGTACTCATAGATATGGACGGACCCTACGTCACCATATTTTCATTTTTTTTGAGTTTTGTCATTGCCGTTCTATTTGGAATTTATTGGGCGCTATTTTTCTTTCGTCGTGAAATTATCAAAAGGGAATCGGTGGCCAAACCGACGCTTTTGAGTATGGGTGGCACGGTGGCTACCATTG
>CAYNEQ010000022.1:0-10097 GCA_964396295.1 uncultured Gammaproteobacteria bacterium | reverse complement strand
TATTACCGAAGTCATGAATTTTTGCAAGTAAAACAAAACAACCCCACCTGTGAATAAGTGGGGTTGTTTCCTAAAATTATTTTTTTATTTTCTTTTTTTAGCAGCCTTCTTGGCAAGCATTTCTCGTTTAGCGGCTAATCTTTTTTTGGTTTTTGGAGAATGCCGTGATTTAGAAAGTTTTTTTAGCCCAGTTGGTCTTTTGGCCATACAAATAAAATTAATTAATTACTCTGTCATCTTGAGCGAAGCGAAAGATCTCTGTCGGTTATTTCTGTAAAAGATTGGACAGAGATTCTTCACTCCGTTCAGAATGACAATTGAGTATAATTTAATAAAATATATTATACCAAAAAAATACAAAAAAATCAAGGGAATTTATTTTATCCCATTAATTTTTTTAGCGCCCGCATCTTTTTTGGATTAAGTTTTGCTTCCAATAATTCTATTTTGAGTGTGTTAGAATCGCTTTCTTCTAAAACAATTTTTACGAACTCATCAAAATCTAGATATAATAAGTTAATTTTTTCCCCGCTGTCTAAATTTTGGTTTGTGATTTTTTTACAGCCTTTGGCAATGAAATAATATGCAACCCACTCTATTTTTCCGATAGGTTGGACTGCGTCAAGAAAAATCCAGTCTTTGGCGCTGTAGCCAGTTTCCTCAAGCAATTCTCTTTTAGCCCCGGCAAGTGGTCTTTCTTTTGGCTCCAATTGGCCAGCAATTAAGCCCGTATATGGTTTCCGGGCTGGTTGCTGTTGTTTAGCGAGAATAATTTTACCATCTTCGGTAACCGGAATAATGCTTACGGTATCTGTTCGTTTAATTTTTTCAAATGTTTGCATGCTGCCATCATACATTTTCTGAGGCCATTGATAGACGTCAAAAATTTCACCAGTGAAAACTTTTTTGGCATGGGAAGGAATTGGTTGTTTTAATTTTGGTCTGGTGATTTTCATAACCTATCTTAGTTTTCTAGCTAACCAAGCACGGATAACTTTTTGATGTTCGGGTTTGCATGCATGGCACCAATTTTCAGGATTTTTTATTTGAGATTCTTGCCAATATCTATCCATATCCAACCATCGCACCTCAGTCACCTCGCCGTCCGTTTTACTTAAGTCAATGGGGCCATCATATAAAATTACAAAATTTTCATAAAATTTCTTTTCATGTTCATATCTTCCAGCATCTACTAAAAATAAATCTTCAAGAGAAATAGCAATACCGGCCTCTTCTTTTAGTTCCTTAACAGCAGTTTCTCCAAATGAACTTCCTAATTGAAGGTGGCCGCCAAAATAACTTTGCCATTTACCAGAATTTCCTTTAGACCGAAGAAAGACCCTTTTAGAACAAAGAAGTTGACCTTTTTTGTTTACTACCCAAATGTTAGAAACCCCACACCAATATTTGCGTGGCTCGATTTTAACCAATGACCGTGGTTGGCCTTCGGTTGGGTTTCTGTTTTCATCAAAACATTGCAGAATCTCTTCGGTTGTTTGTATATTGTCTGTCATAGTTTGGTCATTATAATACAATGCCAAACTTCTGCAACTCAGTCTTTAACTGTTCATTGCTTCTAAATAATATCGGATGATAGCCAATTTGCGAAGCGGTTTCTAGGCTTTTTTCAGAATCGTCAATAAAAATAACTTCGCGTGGAAGGACATCTAGTCGTTCAAATAAAATGTTAAAAGCACGCGGATCTGGTTTTTCGTATTCGATTTCAAAGGAGCTAATTACCACATCAAAAAATTCAAGAATGTTATATTTTTTGAGTTTGCTTGTGAGATCAATATTATAATTACTTAATAGACCGATTTTAAATCTCTGTTGTTTAAGTCCTGGTAGCCAATCGCTAAGTTCATGGTTTAATTTTTTTTGAAACAAAGCACCTGGTAATTCTGTTACGCCTCCAAAATCAAAACAAACTGCTTTAATTTGTGGCATATTATTTCCTCACGACGACAATCGTACATTTGGTGAGAAGCGCGGTGAGTGTGCCGATTACTGCCAGCGCAGGTACCAGGACCGCGCCGACCGCGCCCCAGGTGAGTGGAAGTTCCAAAACAATCTCGTCCTTTTCATTTTTTATAATAATTTTTCTGGCGTTACCGGCTTTGATAATCTCTTTGACCTTTTTGATGATTTCATTGCCTGAGACTTTAAATTCTTCTTGTCCCTGAGTCATATTATTTGAGATGTAAAATTTATTAGTTTTTAGTGAATTCGTTCTCTACGCTTGTGTATACAATTCGAGAAATATCCTGGATAGCATTTGCTAGCTTTGAAAAATTATTGCCTCTCGTCATGATGCATAATAGGTATGGGTGTTTGTGATAATATATAATACCGCAGTCGTGCAATTCTTTTAAGCCAATACCGCCATTAGTATTAAGTACATTTCGTTCGCCAAATTTTTGTGCTATAGAAATATTATTCGGTATGGTCCCAACAATTCCGTCGGGGAAGCTGGCCTGTGTTAGCCAGCTTAAGGCTTTCTCAGAACTGTTCCTTGTCAAGTAAGTGGCGTTATATAATATTCTAAAAAAATTAGCGTATTCCTTAACGCTTATGCGTATCGAAGAGTTATCCATAGGAATACCCAGATCAGAATATACGGCTGCTAATGTAGAGCTGTTAATATTATTTAACAATAGCGGCACTGCATTATTGTCTGAGTATATAATCATTCGTTTTAACAGGTCTTCGGTGGTGTAATAATGGCCTGGCTGAAGCATTTCTTGTGGTTTAAAATTTTGTTCTTTCGTTAAATCCGTAGTGCCAGTGTATAAGTTTTTTTTCAATAACAATTCCGGCTGAGCTTCGGCTATCTTTAATGTTGCAATCATCAGCGGTACTTTTAAAAGACTGGCCGGATAATACAGTTCGTCCGTATTTATTCCCAACCAGCGTCCATCTCGCATATCAAAATGCACAGACATGTTAATAACTTCTCCGCTTACAATTTTTTGATTGATTAATCTGTCTATTTTATCTTTTAGTGTCCCGAATTCTTCTACAGATTTTGGCGAGGCTGTCTCGCATGCTAATAAAGGGTTGATATATTTATAATTATATTTATTTTGGTTAAGACTGCCTTCGCGCAGTTCAGTAACTGATTTATTTTGATGGGAAATAAATATATTTTCAAAAATTAAACCAAAAATAAAAAAAATAATGGCTATCCCCGTACTGCCTAGTGCTATATAGACAACGGTTTTTTTACGACTGCTTTTATTTTCGGATTTATTCACGGGGGACTTTTCGTTAGCCATAAATTTTCAATAGTTTCAAGTCACTTCAGATATATTATGTTGAAATAATAACAAAAAAGTAAAGTTAGAACAACTCTTTAAGTGTGTTTTTTTGATCTTGTTAAGGCGAGGAATATTATTACTCTTTTTTTTGACCGCTAAATACGTTTAGAGAAAACCAGAAACAAAGCAAGACCAATAGGCTGCCCGCTAAGAAAGGATAGCTGATAGATATGGTCGCAATAGCGCCGCCGGCCAAAGGTCCGAAGATCATGCCGATGCTTTGATAAGAAGCGTTGAGACCCATAATACCGCCTTGTAAAGCAGGGTCAGCTGCCTGTGAGAGAATGGTGGGAATGAGTGTTTGGGCGAGACTGGTAGAAACAGCCAGGATTACGCAGGCTACGGCAAACATGGACACTGAACCGGACAAGAACATAAATAAGAATGAGATTGCGGTCAGTAGTATCCCCGTGCTAAAAGATTTTTGGATGCCGAATTTTTTGGAGACACGACCAACCAGAAAATTTTGGGCGATAAGGCCGGCGATACCAAACAGTGTGAATAGGTAGGCGTTACCGGAACTGGTCATATGCAGGACATTCATGGTAAATGGTTGGAAGCCATAGATCATGGCGCAGGCAAAAGCAAAAAAGAAAACTAGCGAGATGACAAACAATCTGCCCAATTGCGGATCAAACAAACTGTGCCAAAGTTTTTTAAAATCAAATAGTTTGCCTTTCGGTATCTCTTTCATGTGTGTATTTGTTTCAGGCAAATAGAGGGCTGTGAGTACGGCTGCGAGCACTGTGATTACACCCGCAATAATAAAAGGCAATTCTGGGCGCAAGGAAACAGTGAGGGCCGCGATGGCTGGTCCAAACACAAAGCCAAAGTTAAACGCGGAACTGATAGTGCCAAATGCGCTGGCTCGTTCTTCGGGTTTGGTAGAGTCAGAAATGACCGCAAAAGCCACTGGAATGTTGCCGGCAGTCAGCCCGTCGAGAGCTCGCGCCAGAAAGAGGAATATGGCATTAGGCGCAAAGGCCATAAGAAAAAAAGATAATGCCGTACCAATAATTGAAACCAGCAAGAGTGGTCGCCGGCCGTATTTATCGGATAGACGACCGATAATTGGGGTAGAAATAAACTGACAGACTGAGTAAATGGCAAACAGTAAGCCGTTATCAAAATCAGACAGGCCAAATTTTTTTGAATATCCATACATGAGGGGAATGATAATACCGTAGCCAAGCATGTTAACGAGCGCGATCAGGGCGATAATAAATATTTTTTTATTTTTGATCATAGGATAATTAAGGTAGAAAAAAGAACCGTTGTGCAGGTTCTTTTTCCGTGAAGAAAAATTTATTTTATACTATTTTGTAATTATAATCAACAGTGACATGTCTGTAATTAAATTAGCCTTTCGTCAGATATATTTTTTTACCTTTTCTTTTTAGATTGTCTGCTCAGCACCCATTTTTGCGAAGCGCTCATTGGTTTATCAGTGCGATGTGTGCAGCCCATCCAACAGCAGGGACGACGTTTACCTTTGGCAAGATCGGTGAGCATTCTTTCCATGTGCTCCTGCCGAGTTTCTGTTTTCTTTACAGATTCAATCCAACAAATCCATTCATTTTGAGAGAGGGGAGTAAGAGTGTTCCAGGCGGCTTGGGCTTTGGGCGCAACGGCTAAGGTGTTGCGCAAATCAGCGGATAGGCGGTGTGGAATTTTAGGGGATTCTTTTTTTGACATATGATAATTTGATTATATCATTTTTGCCCGGCCGCCAATTTCCAGAAGTAGTTCACTGACAGTTTCAACAGATTTTATTTTTTCAGCCGGAATCATGTCTTCGGCCAGTTGTTCCAGCCGTTCCAGGGCTTCGCCGAGTTTTTCTCTACCAGCGGCCGTTAAGGTAACAAACCTGGCCCGAGCGTCTCGTTCCACTGGCCCGCTTTTTATTAAATGAATTTTTTCCATGGGTAAGAGCAGGCGTGTGACGCCGGACGCAGTCATACCGATTTTTTCGGCTAAATCCACGCGACGTATCTTCGTATCCTCGGCCTGTTGGATGTAATAGAGGATTAAAAATTCATTAAAACCAAGACCGCCTAAACCGCGGTCAAAACGGTAGGTAAGAATAGAATGGGTTTTGCCTAAATTCACGAAGAATTTGATAGCAGGGTGGGTAACTGTAGTGGACATACTAGTATACTTAATAAGTAATTGATAAATCAAGTATACAGTAAGTATCTATGTTTGTCAAGGCCTTGATTTTGATAGCCCTTAAATTTTTTTATTTCATTTATTTTTTGGAGTATAATATTAAGACCTATGAAGAAAAAACAAACGTTAATTTATCAATCACGCTTGCATGTGCTTATTACCATCGCGATTTTGATTGTCCCGTTTTTATTTTTTTTGATAGTGGCGTATTATGGCCGTCTCAACACGGCGACACTGTTTACTGACTTTTTTGCGTCGCTTGTGAGAATTGTGATTGCCTATTTGATTGCGGCAATTTTAGCTTGGGTCAGTGCAATTTTATTTTATCGCGGTCGTCGCGCCGTGATTGCCTTGCCAGTCTTTGATGTGTTGCAGAGCTTTCCAACCTTCGCGGCTTTGCCGCTTGCGGTCTATCTGTGGGGGCGCTCCAATTGGACAGTGATTTTATTTTTAGTCCTAACCATTATCTGGCCTATCTTTTTTTCCCTTATCAGTTCTCTTAAGCTAGTGCGCCGAGATTGGGAAGAAGCGACCGAGATCGCCGGGTTGCGTGGTTTTGATTATTTAGGCAGGTTTCTCTGGCCGATTAGTTTGCCAGGATTAATTACGGGTTCGATTATTGGCCTCGGTGAAGGCTGGGAAGCGCTCGTTGCTACAGAAATTATTGTCACTACCCAAACCGGCTTGGGAAATTTTTTTGCGCAGTATTCGCAAGTGCCAATCGTGACCGCCCTGGGAATTACTGGTTTGCTTTTATTTATTTTCAGTATCAATAAGTTGATTTGGTTGCCGCTCCTCGAGCACAGCCATCGAGTCATGGAGGAGTAAGTTGTATTTATGAAATCCGCATTTAGCTTAAAAAAAGTTTCTAAGATATTTCAGACCGACCATCGGAATAATTTTATCGCATTGAAAAATATTACTCTTACAGTGGCGAGCGGAGAATTTTTTATTATTCTTGGTCCTTCTGGATCCGGTAAATCAACACTGCTGCGGCTCATGAGTGGGCTAGAACAGGACTTTACCGGCTTGATTAGCCGCAATGCGGAGATCGCGCCGGAAGATATTAGTTTTGTGTTTCAACAGTTTGCCCTGTTTCCCTGGCTCACCGTGGCAGAAAATATTGCTATTGGTTTGCGGGCTCGTCATGCGTCTGAGGATGTAATTCAAGAACGAGTGACGCGCGAACTCAAACGGTTGCATTTAGAAAAATTTGCCCATGTGTACCCGAAGGAATTATCCGGCGGCATGAAGCAGCGTGTCGGTATTGCTCGGGCGCTGGCCACTGATCCGAAAGTAATTTTTATGGACGAACCATTTTCAGAAATCGATTCTTTTACCGCCGAGGAATTGCGCCAAGATTTTTTACATATTTGGAAGGAGACACATCAGACGATTATTATGGTTACGCATTTGATTCCGGAGGCGATCGAGTTGGCAGATAGGATTGCGGTGCTCACTGCTTTGCCAGGCCAAGTTGAGGCGATTATTACCAATACCGTGCCTCGACCGCGAAATAAACGCGCCAAAGCCTTTTTTGCCTTAGAGGATCAGCTCTATGGATTGATTAAACCGTGAGATATTAGGGGTATTAGAAGCCCTATGCGGTTGGAGCTTGTAGTAGTTAGAAGCGGGTAAATATAAAAAATAAACCATGGAGCAGGGAGGTTGCGAAGGAAAGATTGGCTCCGGGACCAGGGTTCGAACCTGGGATATCCACGTTAACAGCGTGGCGTTGTACCACTCAACTATCCCGGAAAGTTATTGTATTTTCGGCCCAAGGCCGATCAACCTAGGGTTGAAAAAACCCGCTTTCGCGGGCATAGTTTTTTCATTTAAAAACTACACCTGCGGTCAGGAATTATTATTCAAGTTATTATTGTTTAGATTATTTTGCATATTTAATATCTTAGAACTTTTGGTCTTTTCTGTCAAACTCATTTTTAATGATATACTGGATTACATTAATACATGTAACAAGCGATACGTTTATTGTATTATCTTTATATAATATAAAGATATATACTCACTCGTTGCGCCACCGCTGAAGCTTTAGCGGCACGCGGTCGGAAAGAATTATAATATTTAATTCTTTCTCTCACTTCGTTTGTATATAACTAATTAGTTTTATGGAAATTAGCGAAGAGTTGCGGCTGGTGCGTCGGGCTCAGGCAGGGGACCGGGAGGCGCTGGGATTATTATGGGATGTAATAACGCCGAAGTTGTACGGTTATTTGATCAATCAGCTCCGTCAGAAAGATTTGGCCGAAGATATTTGTCAGGAGACCTGGCTCAAAGCTATGCAAGCTTTGGGAACTTTTAAAGACAGGGGCGTGCGGTTCAGTGCTTGGGTATTTGCCATTGCCAGAAATGAATGTCGGCAACAGTGGCGCAAGGGTAATAGAGAGGTTGCTTTGGATGCGGCGCTTGATGATATAGATGTTCGCAATCAGCAATCACAATCAGATGATGTCCTAATGATAGATGTCGCATTGAATAAACTTTCTGAAGAAGAAAAAGAAATTGTTAGGTTGCGGTATATTGCCGATCTTTCTTTCACGGACATTGCGGGCGTACTCAATATTTCCATGGTTGCCGCTCGAGTGCGATTACATCGAGCCTTGGCTCACGCTCGGGTTATTCTTAAACAATAAATATGTTTTTCAAAAATCCTTTGGATAAAAAATTTAGCGAATGGGGGAAGGGGAAGCGGGCGGTGCCGAGCAATATGAGCGCTATGAAAGAAAAATTTTTAGCAACCGCGAATGTGCCGGTCAGTCAGCCCCTAAATATTAAACCACGTCGGTTATATATTGGTGTTTTGTCTGCTGGCTTAGCTGTGCTGTTAGTATTTGTTGGCCTTAAAGAGTATGAAAAAAAAGGGTCAATTGCCAGTATGCCGCTTGCCTATAATACGAGCTACGGCGGTGGTATCATGCCGGCAACGAGCCCAGAACAATATGATGAAAGTGCCAAACTAAGTGATATGGAGACGCGGTCGGGTGAAGCTGCGAGTTTGGGCCAGCGTTATGAAGATGGCAGTGCTGTTGATAGTGTGGAAAACAGGGCCAAATCTTTTACAAAGGAATTTGTGCAACCAGAATATCGGCAGTTCGCTTCTACTCCTGCAGTAGACGATCGTGAATTTTTGAAGTATAGCTATAATGCCAATCTGCAAACCCGAGACGTGGAAGAAGTGGCGACAAAAATTTTAACCATTATCCGTGGATATAAAGGCAGAGTCGACAGTGCTCGGATCAATGAACAATATGCCAGTGTCTCATTTGTTGTTCCCAAAGAAGATCTTTTAAGCTTCAAACAGGAAATTAAAGCCCTGGTCGGCAAACGGTTTTATGACGAAAATTTAAATTTGCAAAATTTATTGCCGGAGAAAGTATATATAGCAGAATCAGCCGAAACGGTAAATAAAAATCTAACTGACTTTCAAACTAGATTAAAAGAATTAAACGATAAACATGCAAAAATTATTGCTGATTTGCAGCGGCAGGTAAATGGTGTTGTCGTTCGTATAGCTGCACTGCGCAAAGAGCAGGCGACTGCAAACCCTGAACGTCAAAAACAAATAACCGCCGAAATTGCAAGTCTGGGGACACGCCAAGGATCTTTGAATCGCCAGATATCTGAAGAAAATAAGTATTATGGTTGGGACAAAACCAGCTTGGAGCAAGATATAAAAAATACGCAAACACAACTTGATAATCTCTCTAAACAAGATACCCAACTGAATGAGAATGTGGAAACCGTGCAAGGTTCTATTAATATACAATGGATTAGTATTCCGGAGATGGCGGATATCTATGTTCCATATTATTGGGCGTGGATAATCGGGTTGTGTGGACTGGCTTTAATTGTTAATTTCTTTACTAAACGCAGAAGAATTGAAATCTGATAGAAATGAAACAGCCGGCGGTACTTCCCGTCGGCCATTTCGGCTAGTGGGTTTCGCGTCGGCGTTGTGAAGTGTGGTCCTTTTTAGCTTCGAGTTTGTTCTTCCTTGAGTAGTTTCTTTGCCTCTCGATAGGCGGGTGACTGTTTTGCTTTTTTCGGACACATGCGGCAGATCTTGGCGGCGATTTGCCGCCTAAGTTCATGGCCGGTTGGCCGCCCTTCTTTAGGGGCGCCTTCCCTGACAGCTTCGAGGTTCCTCCGGAAGGCGGGAGAAGCCGCTTGTCTGTGACTCAGTTCGTATGCGACGCGGGCCGGTCGGTCTAGCTTTGGTTCGTCTAGAAACCACATTACGTCAGCGATGCTCGGTATCACCTCGCGGGGCTCTGCACCTTTGGGAACTTCGAAGAGTTTGCGCTTTGGACTTTCCCTCTTGTCCATAATTTTACGGTATATTAATTTTTTTATTTGTTCAAGCTGAGCCGTTTGCCAAGAAGGGGAACAGATGTTAGAATTGGAACAGAATTAATAATTATATATGCGTTATTCTCAACTTTTTGGAAAAACAACCAAGACAGCTATTGCTGATGCCGAAAGCATTAATGCCAAGTTTTTGACTCAGGGCGGATTTGTCGATCAAGAAATGGCCGGGGTCTACAGCTGGTTGCCGTTAGGTTTGCACGTCTTACGTAAAGTAGAACAGAT
>CAYNEQ010000021.1:0-10203 GCA_964396295.1 uncultured Gammaproteobacteria bacterium | reverse complement strand
TGTACCAGTTGTCCTACCAAGGGCATTGCTGGGTAGCTATTATTTGGCACGGATAAACGCTGAAAGCATATAAGCGTGAAGCCGTCTTCAAGATTAACATTCGTTATAGACCCCTTGTAGACTACAAGGTTGATAGGCTCTAGGTGTAAGCACTGTAAGGTGTTGAGCTGAGGAGTACTAATCGGTCGAGCGCACGAAAGAAGCACTAAGATGTGCTTTGATTCTGAAAATCTTCGTCTGATTTTTAGAAGAAACCCTACTGTTGTAAAGATTTGACTAATTGAATTTCAAGACTGAGTATATTTTCTAGGTACTATGAGCGAGGAGGCCACACCTGTTCCCATCCCGAACACAGAAGTTAAGCTCCTCAGCGCCGATGATAGCGGAAACGCAAAAGTAGGCCGGTGCCTGGACAATATACTCAGTTTTTTTGTACTCAAAAACTTTTTTTTATGATATTATTGTTTTGTATTTACTATATAAATTTATGGATTTGAAAATTTTTCAAAATCAAGGCAAATATCTCATGCTCGCATTTGATCATCGCGGAAGTTTTAAAAAATACGTAAAACCAGAAGGGCCGGAATCGGCCACCCATCAAGAAATTATAGAAGTGAAAAGAATTATCATTGAATCTCTGCAGGATCAATTTAGCGGTCTTCTTATAGATGAGCAATGGGGATTACCCGCTTACATATCAAAAAATAAACCGTATTTATTACCGCTAGAAAAAAGTGGTTACATAGATACTGATGGAGAAAGGAATACAGAATTAGAATACACGGCCAAACAGTTAAGGGGTCTGGGTGCAGGTGGGTCTAAGTTGCTTTTATATTTTAATCCGGATGCCAGTAATTGTAATAAACAAATTGCAATTGCCAAACAGGCTTTAGAAGATTCTCACCAGAATAATTTGCCCTTTTTTTTGGAGATTGTAACTTATGGTAATGAGGTGGTTGGAAAAACGAGGGCTGAATGGGTGTTGCGATCAGTAGAAATGTTGCTAGAAAATAATGTGGTGCCTGATGTCTGGAAATTAGAGTATCCAGGTGATCTTAAATCATGCCAAAAGATTACTCAATTAGTTAGTGATACTCCGTGGATTCTTCTTACTCGAGGAGAAACGTTTGAGGTGTTTGCAGAACAATTGCGTATGGCTATGCAAGCCGGCGCTGCCGGGTTTTTGGCCGGGCGGGCTCTGTGGCAGGAGATAGAGGAGTTCAGCAATAATGAAGAAAGGCAGGAGTTTTTGGATAAGATAGTAAAAAATAGATTTAAAATTATCTCAGATATCGCTTTAGGCAAGTAAAATATTAGCAGTTTAAAGGGAGCTGTCAGAAAAAAATTGACAGCTTTTTTTGTCTATGTTACGCTTAATTTAGCACAAATATGAACTTAAATATTTTGCATAAACTTGGCTTTTCTGACAAGATGTCTACTGTCTATGTAGATTTATTGCGTTTGGGACCATCATCAGTGCGTGAAATCGCCGAAAAAACTGGCATTAATCGCGGTACTGTCCATGAACTATTGACTGAGTTAAAAAACCAAGAGCTTGTTAGTTTTTATGAAAAAGACTCTAAACAGTATTTTGTGGCTGAAGATCCAAACAAGCTTGAAATGCTGCTCGCGAAACAAATGGAAGATTTACAAGAAGTAAAAAAAGATATTAGTCAGTTGGTGCCAGAGCTGCGGTCTTTGCATGATAAGGGTGGGGAACGGCCGGTAACTCGATATTTTGAAAGAGCACAAATTCATGAAATTTTAGAAGATGTGCTGGAGGTGTGTGAAAAAACCGGAGAAATGAGTTATCGAATTTATTCCGCGGCGGGCATTCGTGAATATATGTATGACGGGTTTGAAACCTTTAGTGATGCGAGGTTGGCAAAAGGTATATCGGTGCAGGTCATTGCCTTGGGGAAAGGGGGCGAATTGCGCGGGTTGGATGAGCGAAAATGGCTCGACGCAACTTCAAAGACACAGACCTATATCATTATTTACCCGGGCAAAACCGCCTATATTTCTCTAGATGCGAAGCAGCAGCCGGTCGGAGTGGTGATAGAAAATGCGGGTGTGTATGAAACGCAGAAAAACATTTTTGATAATCTGTGGAAAAAAATTTAGCTTATGTTTATCATTGATCTTGATGATACCTTGCTTGATACACAGGCATTTAAACAGGTGCGAATTAATGCCTTGCAAAATCTAGGAGTTTCAGAAGAGTTGTATAAAAAAAGTTACCAAGAAGCGTACATTGATAAGTCTGGTATTAGTGTGTATAACAGCTTTGTGCATGCAGAAGCATTAGCAAAGTATGGTTTTACTAAAGAAAAAATATTACACGCTCTGCAGCAGACGGAAATAAATCTAAAAAATTTAGTATTTACCGGCGCAGAAGAATTGTTGAATTTTTTAAGAGAGTTGGGACAGAAGTTAATTTTATTAAGTTTAGGAGAACGAAGTTTTCAAGAAATGAAAATAACACAAACTGGTTTAGCGAAGTATTTTGATGTAATTTTTACCATGAATGATAGTAAAGAATATGAAATAGAAAAATTTTTGTCAGATTTCCCATACGAAGAAGCTTGGCTGATAAATGATAAGGTTGAAGAAACTAAAGAATTAAAAACATTATTTCCAATATTAAAACCACTATTAAAAGTATCTCCTGTGTTTAGCAGGCAGGAGTATGAAGCCAGCGGATTACCATTTTTTAATTCATTAACTGAAATTCAACAATATGTCAGAGACCAATATGCAAAATAAAATTGGGGTAGTCATTTTGGCGGCCGGGGATGGCAAGCGCATGAAAACAAATGTGCCCAAAGTGATGAATGTATTACATGGCGAACCGCTAGTTTCTCATGTGGTTAAGGCTGTAGAAGAATCGGGTTTTGCGCTTAAACCAGTAATCGTAGTCAATCCCAAACATACATTGGTGCAAGAATATCTAGCTGATCGAGCTTTGTATGTCGTGCAAGATCAACAGTTAGGCACGGCTCATGCGGTCGGGTGCGCAGAGAACTTGCTGAAAGATAAGGCCGACTATGTAGTCGTATTATACGGTGACATGCCTTTTATCAGGCCCGAATCGTTGCGACATTTAGCCGATGTGTCAGGGGCGGAAGGAAGTATGATAACCCTGATGACTGTGGTTGTTGATGACTTTATCGATTGGAAGGCTCAGTTTGCGGATTTTGGCAGAATTAAACGTGATGAGAATGGAAATATTTTAGGTATTGTTGAGAAAAAAGATGCGACTCCGGAAGAATTGATGCTTGCAGAAGTGAATACTTCTTATTTTTGTTTTAACGCGTCTTGGCTTTGGCAGAATTTAAAAGCAATTAAAAATGAAAACGCGCAGCAGGAATTTTATTTAACTGATTTAGTAAAGATTGCCAGGGACCAAGGAGTAAAAATTGGCACCGTGCAAATTGATCCTAAAGAAGCGATTGGTATTAATACCAAGGAGCATTTGGATGCAGCTGAACAATTAATTTAATATGTGCGGAATCGTAGCGTATATTGGTAAAAAACAGGCCCTGCCTATTTTAGTAAATGGTTTACGTCGATTGGAATATCGAGGCTATGATAGTGCTGGTATTGCTGTGTTTGGTGACGCTAGCCCTTCTATTATTAAATCTGTCGGTAAGATTGATAACCTTTCTGAAAGGTTAAAAACCCAAAATTTTGATAGTACTTTTGGTATAGCTCATACCCGCTGGGCCACCCATGGTGGTGTGACTGAGCAGAATGCGCACCCACACACTGATTGCAGTGGTAAAATTATCTTGGCCCATAACGGTATTATTGAAAATTATCGCGAATTGAAAGATAGATTGGGGAGTGGCCATGTATACAAATCAGAAACAGATTCTGAAGTTTTGGCCCATTTGATAGAAAGCAAATATCATGGAGATCTACGTAAAGCAGTTTTAGAATCCCTGTCTGAAGTGCGTGGTACGTATGGGTTGGTAGTAATGCATACTGATCATCCGGGAAAGCTCGTGGTAGCGCGGCTGGGCAGTCCGCTGGTAGTGGGGATTGGCGAGGATGAATATTTTGTGGCCAGTGACGCTACGCCCATGCTTGCCTATACAAAAAAGGTAATTTTTTTAGAAGACGGCGAAGTGGCTGAGATTACTCGCATGGAATTACAAACCGTGAATTTAAAGGATCATATCGTTGATAAACAAGTGCAGGAAATTGAATGGGATGAAGCGCAGGCACAAAAAGAAGGTTTTCCACATTTCATGCTCAAAGAAATTTTTGATCAGCCGCACGTAATTCAAGACGCGATTCGCGGTCGGTATAAATTAGAAGACGGCACGGCGCATCTGGGCGGGCTTAATATGACCGGCGAAGAAATGCGAGATATCAAACGAATAATTTTGATTGCTTGTGGTACTGCTTCGTATGCGGCTATGACCGGCAAGTATATGTTTGAGCGTTTAGCGGGCATCCCCACCGAGGTTGATGTGGCGAGTGAATTCCGCTATCGTGATCCGATTATTGATAACCAAACTCTGGTTTTTGGCATTTCTCAGTCTGGAGAAACCGCAGATACTCTGGCGGCGCTCAAAGAAGCTAAGCGGAAGGGTGCCTATGTGCGGGGCATTGTTAATGTGGTTGGATCGACCATTGCCAGAGAAACCGGTGGCGGCACCTATATCCATGCTGGGCCAGAGTTAGCCGTGGCCTCGACGAAAGCCTTTAGTAATATGGTAGGCGTACTATTATTGTACGCCTTGCAGTTTGGTCGTTTAAATAAGCTCAGTCTTGCCACTGGACAACGGTTGTTGCAGGCATTGTTAGAGATTCCAGAAAAAATACAGTCAGTATTAAATCAAAGCGATAAAATTAAAGCCTTGGCAGAAAAATATGTTAAGACTCAAGATTTTTTATACTTAGGTAGAGGCATTAACTTCCCGGTGGCGCTTGAAGGCTCACTCAAACTAAAAGAGATCACCTATATTCATAGCGAAGCCGTACCGGGCGGGGAAATGAAGCATGGGCAAATTGCCTTGCTGTCACCAGATTTTCCCGTAGTGGCCATCATGACGAAAAATCAACTCTATGATAAGATGCGCAGTAATATAGAAGAGGTCAAAGCTCGCAAAGCGCCGATAATTCTTATTGCTACCGAAGGTGATGAGAGGGCAACAGAGCTTGCAACTGATATCATCTATGTTCCGCCGACTATGGAACTCTTGGAGCCGCTTTTAAATACCATTCCGCTACAGCTCTTTGCCTATCATATGGCAGTGCTGTTGGGTCGAGATGTTGACAGGCCGAGAAATTTGGCTAAAAGTGTAACGGTTGAATAATTTAATTATATGGGCTAAAGCCCATGTATACTCGTTCGCTCAAAAATATTTTAGCAAGCTAAATATTTTCTTCACTTATTTCGTATATGAAAGCATTAGTGTTTGATAGAAGCAAAACTGATTGGGAAAATTCAAAAGGCTTTGAATTGGTTGATATTCCAAAACCAGTTTTAGATAAAAGTAATCCTAGTGATGATTCCTATGTACTTTTAAAAGTGCATTATGCTGGTGTCTGTGGCACCGATCGAGGTATTTGGAATCGGGTTGCATTTGGCGAGGTAATTACTGGTACGATTGATGAGCAGATAAAAAATGGTGGGAACTCGTATCGCGTAATCGGGCATGAATTTTTTGGTGAAGTTGTAGAAGTTGGTGGTAAAGTTACTGAAGTCAAAGTCGGTGATTTTGTTGCTTGCGAATCTCATGTGGTGTGTGAAAAATGTTATCAATGTTTGCACGGACAAAAAGAAGTGTGTACCAATGAAAAAATATTAGGTATTTCACACGACGGTGGTTTTGCCGAATTTGCTAAAGTGCCGGTGCATATTGTTCGCAAAACTGATATAGCCAAGATTCGTCCTGAAATCGCAGTCATGCAAGAGCCGTTTGGCAATGCTGTCCACGCTGGTAGTAAGGTTGATCTTAAAGATAAAACCGTGGCAATTTTTGGATTGGGACCAATCGGCCTGTTTTTAACGCTTGTGGTAAAAGGCCTGGGAGCGAAAACGGTTATTGGTGTAGAACCAAATCCTACAGCCGCAGAAATGGCAAAAAAACTTGGGATTGATCATGTTATTCCGTTAGTCCACAAGCCAAACCAAGATAAACCATATTCGCATAATCAAGAAGTGGTAGATCAGATTAAAGAATTGACCGGCGGGCTTGGGGCAGACGTGAGTTTTGAAATGTCGGGCTTTAATTCCTCGGTCAATAATTGTTTGTATGCCACGCGTCGCGGTGGTGATATTGTTTTGTTTGGTATTAAACAGGGCGACTTTATCTTTGAAGATTTTAATAGATTAATATTTAATGGGTTTACTTTGCATGCGGTCATTGGCCGCCAATTGTGGCGCACCTGGGATATTACGAAAAAATTATTTGAAGATCAGACAAACGGTATTCAGGAAAAGTTGTTTAATGTCATTTTAAACGGAGGTAATGATACGATATTGCCAATTTCTGAATATTCGAAAGAAAAATTTGAAACGATGATGGCGAGCCATCCAAAATTTTTGCTTAAGTTTAATTAATGTTGTGTATGTATCAGTCTTATAAAGAACAATTTGAAAAAGAACTGCAAGAAATAAAAGACAGCGGTATGTGGAAAGAAGTGGGGGTACTCGAAGGTAAACAGGGCTCGGAAATTTTAGTGGAAGGTAAAACACTCTTAAATTTTTGCGCTAATAATTATTTGGGATTGGCTTCGTCCGAAGAGCTAGCCGAGGCCGCTATTACAGGAGTAAAGAAATATGGTTTTGGTGAAGCCTCTGTCCGGTTTATTGTGGGTACTTCGGCTATCCATAAGGATTTGGAAGCAGAAATCTGTAAATTTTTCGGCCAGGACGATGCTATTACCTATACCTCTTGTTTTGATGCCAACACAGGATTATTTGAAACCATTTTAAAAGAGGGCGATGCAGTTTTTTCGGATGAATTAAATCATGCCAGTATTATTGATGGCATTCGGTTGTGTAAGGCCGATCGTTATCGCTATAAAAATGGCGACATGCAGGACTTGGAAAATCAATTGAAGGAATGCTTAGTAAAAGGCAAGCCTCGGCGCATGCTTATTGCCACTGATGGCGTATTTTCTATGGATGGATTGACAGCGAAACTCAAAGAAATCTGCGATTTGGCCGACAAGTATGGGGCGCTCGTGATGGTAGATGATAGCCATGCGAGCGGTGTGTTGGGCAAGAGTGGACGTGGCAGTATAGAGCAAGCCGGAGTAATGGACAGAATTGATATTCTGACCTCAACCTTTGGTAAAGCGTTGGGCGGAGCCGGAGGCGGTTTTACAGCCGGCAGAAAAGAAATTATCCAGGTCTTGCATCAGCGGAGCCGCACAACGTTATTTAGTAATTCTTTACCGCCCATGATTGCGGCAGCAGCATTATATGTCTTGCAAAGCTATGACGACAAGTTTATTAGAAACAGAGAAAAATTAGAAGAGAATACAAAATATTTTAGAAGCAAAATGGAAGAGCTCGGCTTTGCTTTAGGGGGAGATGGTAAGCATCCGATTACACCTGTCATGCTTATGGAAGAAAAGTTAGCGAGCAATATGGCCAGAGTTTTATTTGACAAAGGTATTTATGTGCGTGGATTTACGTATCCAGTTGTGCCAAAAGGCAAAGCCCGCATTCGCGTACAAATTTCTGCGGCGCATACTACAGAACAAATCGATCAAGCCGTAGCTGCGTTTGCCGAAGTTGGGAGAGAAATGCAGATAATTAAATAGCTTGCTATGCAAAATGTTGTTGTAATTGGTGGAGGCAATGGATCAGCGATCTGTCTGGAAGCCATAAAAAAATACGCTGAGAGGATTAATATTTCTGCGGTAATTTCCATGAGCGATTCGGGTGGGTCTTCGGGTAGGCTGCGCAAACAGTTGGGCACCTTGCCGCCAGGGGATATTATGCGAGCGATTTTATCTCTCTCAGTATATGATTACCAGTCACTAAAAAAGATCTTTTATCAGCCTCGATTTGTTAGTGTTGGTAAGTTAAATAGTCATAATTTAGGTAATTTATTTTTGACCTTATCAGGCGCGTTTGGAGGAAATTTTTTATACGCGTTAGAGGCGTTGTCTCAAAGTGTGCAAGCTCAAGGCAAGGTCTATCCAGTGACTTTACATGGCGCCAACTTAGTGGCCGAATTAGAGAATGGCAAGATTATTCGAACTGAAAAATTTATTGATACGCCAAAATATAACCGGGGTTGGAAAATAAAAAAAGTCTGGCTGGAGCCGAATTGTCGCGCATATCCAAAAGCAGTCGAAGCAATAAAACAGGCAGATCTTATTATTATAGGTTCTGGTAGCCTATATACCAGCTTAATAGCTACATTGCTGCCCCAAGGAGTAAAAGAAGCAATTAAAAAATCAAAGGCCAAAATAATATATGTAGCCGGCAGCGCCTATAGACTTGATGGAGAAACCGGCCCCGAAAAATTAAGTGAGATGATTGTCCAGCTGGAAAAATATCTGCCTCGGCCGGTAGATATGATTGTTCATAACAAGCATCAGCTTACCGCTCGACAAAAAAAAATTTATCAAGAAAAACAATGGGGTGTGTTTGCCTTTGACAGAGAAAATTTGAAATGTAGAAAAATTATAAGTTTTGATTTTGAAAGAAATGAAGGTGGATTAGATCCTAAGAAATTAGGTCCGATATTACAAAAATTATTTTAATGCTATCATTCCTGGTATGGGTCAAGAACTTGTCAAAATAACCAAGCAAAGTCAGGTTATTAAATTTGAAATAAAAGATGGACAACAAGTGCAGGGGAGAGCTTTTTTGTATCTTATATATAATGATTTACATGCTGAGCCGTATGGCTTAATGGAGAATGTGTTTGTAGATGAGTCGCAAAGAGGAAAAGGGATTGGATCTCAGTTAGTCAGGCTGGTAGTAGCAGAGGCTAAGGCGCTAGGTTGTTATAAGTTGGTGGCAACCGTCAGAATGAGTAAGGGAGTGGTCTGTAGTTGGTATGAAAAATTTGGTTTTAAAAACCATGGGGTAGAATTTAGAATGGATTTAATATAGGCTACTCATTTTGATTATAATAATATGTCAGAATACAAAATTGTAACAACTCAGCCTGGTGGTGACTATGAATTATTGGATAGCGGTGACGGCGAGAAGTTGGAGCGGTATGGAGAGGTGGTTGTGGCTCGACCAGACCCACAGGCTCTGTGGGATAAAAATCTGTCTGAAAAAGAGTGGCAGCAAGCTGACGCTTATTTTCGTCGGGCGAGCACTGATGCCAATTGGAGCGTGCGGCGACAATTGCCGGATCGTTGGCAGATTGAGCTTTCAGGCTTACGATTTTGGATCAAATTATCGGCTTTCAAACATACAGGCATTTTTCCGGAGCAAGCTAGTAATTGGGATTGGATACGAGAAAAAATTAGTTCGGCAAAGACAACAGAACCAGGTCGAGTGTTAAATTTGTTTGGTTACACTGGTGGCGCCAGTCTTGCTGCTGCCCAAGCCGGAGCCGAAGTGGTGCATGTAGACGGTTCAAAAGTGGCTATAGGCTGGGCGAGAGATAATGCTGATCTATCAGGTCTGGCTGATAAGCCGATCCGGTGGATTTTGGACGATGCGCACAAATTTGTAAAACGTGAAATTAAGCGTGGAAAGAAATACGACGGCATTATTATGGACCCGCCAGCTTTTGGGCATGGTCCGGGTGGAGAGGTTTGGAAGATAGAAGAAAACTTTTTGCCATTATTGGAAGACTGCAGGCAGATTTTAACTGATAAGCCGCTATTTTTTATCATTAATGGCTATGCCTCCGGTTATTCAGCTGTGGCCTATAAAAATAGTTTGGGGGATTTGTTCAAAGCCTTGGGTGGAGAGATTGAAATTGGTGAATTAACTATTGCAGAAAAAAACAGTTCTCGACTGCTTCCTGCTGGTATTTTTGCCAGGTGGAGCGCCTCTTAATGTATGAACAGTGATCTGCAAATTTTATACGAAGACAATCATTTGCTTGCTGTTTATAAACCAGCCGGGATTTTAGTGCAAGGAGACCGAAGTGGAGAGGTATGTCTAATGGATGAGGTAAAGGAATATTTAAAAAATAAATATCAAAAGACTGGCAATGTTTTTTTGGGTCTTATTCATCGCTTGGATAGAAATGTGAGCGG
>CAYNEQ010000020.1:0-10693 GCA_964396295.1 uncultured Gammaproteobacteria bacterium | reverse complement strand
ACGTTTGACGGCACTATTACCGAGTGGTCGGAATAGATTTTTGTCCAGCCGTATATGTATTTTTTTAAATAAAATGAATAGAAAAGTTGTGATTTTTTTCACAACGTAGCCATTATAACAAACAATTAAAAATTTTGCAAGGGCTTAACCCTGTAAAAATAAGGGATAACCTGTGGATAGTAACCCTACTCCACAGGCTCAAGCAAGAAAGTATCTTCATCTTCCTCGGAAGCAATATCAGCGGCCGAGTCTTCTGGGCTTATTTCCCGGTCTTCTCGAGGAAAAGCTGGTTCTCTGGAAATTGGGAAATTTTTGGCTACAGTTGGCCTTATTTCGGCTTCTGTTGGAGGCACAGGCATTGGACGAACTGGCACTTTTTTCTCCAAAACCTCTTCTTCGTCAATCTTTTCTTGGCGTTCTTTGTCATTATATGCCCGCCACACGGCCACATCTTTATTAATTTTTTCCATTAGCTCTTCCTCAGTCAACTTCTCTATCTGCATCTGCGGCGCTTCAGCATGTATCGGTTTTTCTAGCATCTGTTCGTACGCATCAAGCTCCATCACCATGAGCGCTGAGTCGGTTTCACTGTCGAGTATCGCCATTTTATCTCCGGTTTTCTTTATCAATTTCATGATTCTGTTGAGCTGTGATTGTTGCATATTAAGTGGTGCTTACTCCTTAAATTTGAGTTGTATTTTACCAATAAATAATTTTAAGTCAACCCTGTTAAATGTCCATCCAGGCGACAATTTTTGTTATAGGCACAAATTATTTAATAGGGTCAAATAAAGAATAAAAAGCAAAAAGGCTCCCGAAGGAGCCCTGTATTGCTGAGAGCAAATGTTTGCACACTGCTTTCTAAGTTGGTATTAGTATACCAGATACAACTTTTTTGTCAAGAGAAAGGTTTTTAAATTCCAAATTACTTATACCGTAATGCTTCCAGCGGATCCATGGAAGCAGCGCGACGAGCGGGAAAAAGTCCTGAAAAAAATCCGATAATTACCGACAAAGAAAGAATGACAATAATAAACCAGGCCGGGTAGGCAAAGAGATTTGTGGATGCCCCGCCAAATCTTGCCGCCAGACTATTTACCACTAAATTAGTAAGTTTCCCTCCTAAAAACCCAAGCACAATCCCAACTAAACCACCAAAAAAACCGATTATGATCGATTCAGCTAAAAATAAGGTTTTTAAGTTTCCTTTACTTGCTCCCAAAGCTCTCATAATACCAATTTCATTAGTTCTTTCGAGCAGTGTGACCGTCATCGTATTAAACATGCCGATGGCGGAAACGACTAAGGCCACCGCTCCAAATAAACCGAGCACTATTTGGACAACCTGAAAAATTTTATTTGCCTGATCTATTGTTTCGGACAATGATTGCGTTTGGTACCCTTTAGTAAGCAGCACATCTTTCACTGACTGTAAATTGTTACTATCATCAACTTTTACCCTGGCTTGCTCGTAACTTTCTACTCTCACATAGCCGGACAACTCTGTAAGCGGCATATAAATATAACTATCTTGCGAATCTTCCACCACACCTTTTACAATATAACTCTTTGGCACATCAATGATTTCGAGAGAGGATTGATTGGTGCTACTGTTGGTAAATATTTTTAAACTAACCTGCTTGCCAATTATGTCTTTGGGATCTTGCACACCAAAAAGTTTTAAGACCGCTTCGGAAACAACGACTTGTCCCGATTCATTCTCAGAAAAAAGACTACCGGTTTTAGCTACTATACCTGAATAACCAAAAAATTTGGCATCAATACCTCGTATCGCCAAAGTACCATTTAAATCTCCCAGTGCCATTTGACCAGTAAATTTTGTCAGTGGAGATACCTCAGTTACATGTGGTATTTTTGAAATATCACCAACCCCTTCGTTATCTAATATAATCAAATCCGTGCTAGGAGTAATTGTTAAGCTGAGCAGGGCATCATTAAATACAATCTTTTCGAGAATCACATTTTGTAACCCATACCCTAATGAAACCAAAAATAACACCGCGCCGATCCCCACGCCGATACCAAAAACCGTGAGCCATGTTCTGGTTGGCCTGGTTCTAAACATTCTGGTGGAAAGATTGTATAAATCAGCTAATTTCACAAATTTCGCTTATAATTATTTTGCCTCTCCTAGTTGAGCTAGGACTATCTCAAGACCTTCCGCCAAACGCTCTGCCGTGGCGACATGCAAACCAACACCACCATCTGTAAACGGCAAATTGAGGAATTGTCGAAAATCTTGCGCGCTTAAGGAACCAAAGGCCCGGTTATAAATGATCATATCGATTCTTTCTGTGTGTTCCTGATTTAAACGCCCACGATAATCGTTAATTAAAAATCTTCGTAATGATTTAACCATTTTATGCTTTCCAGATTCGCCTTTATTTTTCAAATATAGCCGGCAGGCTTTGACTTCCTTTAGAATTTCGGTGATACGAAGCGTATAACTAATTGCCGTAGCTTTATACATGCCCACACCACCATCTGCATATGGCGTATTTAGCTTCTCAAAAAACCGATGCTGACTAATGTTACCTGCCAACATCTGCTCCATTACAGACTCCAGCCTTTCTACCTGATCAGTGGTAAATTTTTCGGTCAAATAATTAGTAATGCTCCAGGCTTTTAATTGCGGTACCGTCATCGATCTATGAACACGAGCCAGTTTTTCTAATTCTTTTATCGGTGTCTCAGCCTCACTCGCTGTGGTCTGACTTGGCTCCGTATGATTATTCTTTACCACCCGCTCGAGTTTAGCATCTTTAAAATAATATATTCTATCAGCATACGGCAAATAGCTAGCATCGTGAGTGACCAAAATTACGGTCTTTTTCTCTTTTCTATTGATATCTTTTAGAGTTTCCATAACCACTTTTGCCGACTCGCTATCCAAATTTCCTACCGGCTCATCCGCTACCAAAACGCGAGGATCATTGATTAAAGCGCGGCAAATAGCCACTCGCTGCTGCTGTCCGCCGGACAAATTGAACGGTAAATTATGTGCCCGACTCTCAATCCCGAATCGTTTTAAGAGCGCCATGGCTTTTTGTTTTCGTTCTTCTTTTTCAATATTTATAAAGACCTGGGGCAGAATAATATTATCTACTACGCTTAAAGAATTTATCAAATTAAAATTTTGAAACACTATGCCAAAAAATTGTGAGGATGACTTATTTTTCTCTTTCTCTGAAAAAACAGAGCTATCCTGTCCGTTGATATATACCTTCCCTTCTGTAGCCTTCTGGAATCCCAAAATAGTATAGAGCAACGTTGATTTACCACAACCTGACGGACCAAAAAATATCAGATATTCCTCGGGATACACTTCAATGTCAATACCATTAAGAGCAGTAAACTCATTATCCTTTCCTTTATTATACACGACTTTCAAACCTTCTGTTTTTATTATCGGTTTCATAAAAAATATTAAATAAACCACGCTCCTAAATTCCCACATTCTTTGTCCACCCAAACACACCTTCAAAATTCTTAATAATGATATCAACAATAGTTTCTTTTGCTTGCGGCGCGAGAAGCGAGAACGTTTCAGATTTAGAAGTGTTTCCAGAGGAATCGGTCGATTCTACCCAGTATTTATACACGGCCCCGGGGGAGAATTTCGTAGCTACAATAATATGTCGAGTGTTGAGAGAAGTATCGATTGGAAGAGCAACGACAGCACTATTGGCTTGGACACCTTCTTGGTAAAATAACTGCGAAGTAGCTGGTTCATCTGTTTCCCAGGAAATAATTGTTTGAACTTTTGAATTTTTACCCGGATACAGAGTGGAATCCGAGGAAAGCTTAGAAATGACCGGCGGTATTTGATCTACAATCGTGGAGAATTTGATCGGTAAAGATAAAACCTGGTTTTTAAATTCGTCAGTTGCTTTTATGATCACAATATAACTAGTAGATCCTTCCAAATTTTTGACCGTAAATTCGTGATTGGTAAGGAGAGCCGTGTCGCCTTGTGAAAGCGTTGTCTTTGTTTTCAGGTTTGTATATTCCAAAATCGCGTCCGTAGGAACATTAGTTTTCCAGCTAATGGTGGCGGCAGATTCTTTTGCTTTTTGCACTTTCACTTCGGAAATTGTAGGAAGCACAGAACTAGTTTGGAAGATGTAATCCTTGCTTTTTGCTTCTGGACCAATGGTACCTTTGGATGACACTTGGAAGTGGTATGTAGTTCCTGGGTCCAGGCTATCTAGTTCAATATGATGGGTCGTGCTAAATTCATCGGCATTAACAGAAGTATTAGTATATGGAGTCGGATCAGAGTCTTTGTATTCGTACTCTTTAGCATAACTCACCGCCGTAGTTGACTCCTTGTCAGTTGACCAGGTAATAATCGCCGTAGTGCCTTTTACTTCCACTTGCGGCTTGATACCAACGATAGATGGTGCTAAGACTACTTTGTCCGTCATTTCGGTGAGGGCTTTGACAAAAGTTGACTCGGAAACATCCTTAAGAGAAGGATTGCTATTTAAGGCTTCTAAAATTGAACCTATCATATCTTTAGAAGCAGTTTTTAATCTAGCTATTAAATAGTTGTCTGCCGGTTCTGGACCCGATTGTGTTGAAGTGGCCACAGCCCCATTTTCGTTGAGCGTAGTAAATGTTACATCTTTGGATTCACCCATATTGCCAGACGCATCATACGAAACGGCTTTCAGATGATAATTAAAAGATGGACCTAAATTATTTAACTGAACTGAATGTTTTGTAGCTTTTTCTAGGTCATTTCCCGCAATATGTCCATAGCTTGTACTCCCGCCAAATCTCACAAAAGAATTTGACTCCTCATCAGTTGTCCATTCAACAGTCGCTATATCCGGCCCCACACCTGTCACTATCAGATTACTGAGTGTTGGCGCTGTCTTATCCACCGCGATCGATCCGCCCCCACCGCCGCCAATAATCGTAATCGTATCGCCAGGGGTTTTGAGCGTAGTAAAAGTATAATAAGCTCCACTATTGTCATTGGAAGCAATATTGTTTGAAGCATCGGCAGATCTTACTAAATAATAATACGCGGTGTCTTTGGTGAGGCCGGTGAGAGTTATAGAATGAGTAGTTTCGAGAGTGGAAGTCGAGTTGATAGAAGATAATGAGCTAGTATCGGTACCATAATCTAGCTCTGAAGTTGCTGGCTCATTAGTATTCCAGGTGATAACAGCCGAGTCTTGATTAACTACCGCGGTGGTAACATTAGCAATAATAGGATTAGTGGTATCCGGGACAGTAGTAAATGTGAATTGTGTACTGGTGGCTGTATTGCCAGTTGCATCTTGGGATCTAACTCTAAAGTAATAGAGTGTATTGCCGGTGAGATTGATTAGATTAACGGAGTGGGAAGTCCCAGAAAAATCTGAAGGGTCTCCAGCCAGATAGCCATAAGCATTGGAAGTGCCATAATCAACTAAATGATTGGCGATCTCATCGGTGGTCCAGGTAATAGTCGCTCCCGTAAGAGTTACGCTTGACGTGGCAACATCGGAAATAACCGGAGCCGTAACATCGTTGCCCGCGTGCGTTGTAAATGTTCTGTCTACGGCTGATTCACCTAAGATACCATTGGCATCGGTAGATCTAATCTTGTAATAGTAGAGGGTGTTAGCGGAGAGGCTGGTGATAGTAACGGAGTGTTGGACAGTAAGGACCGAATCCAAGGTAGTGGTAGAACCAAAATTAGTGGATGTGCCGTAGATAATTTGTGAATCGGCCGGTTTGTTGGTTACCCAAGTGATGGTGGTGGTGTTTACAAGCGGCGATTCGGTGATACTGGTGATAGTAGGCAATGAAATGTCGTTGGTGGTTTTGAAGCGATAATATTCCACATTACCGTTAATAATGTTTTTATCAGACGAAGTGACGTTGTTATAGACCGAATACACATAATAGAAATAATTAGTGGCAGCAGATAGACCAGTGAGTGTGACCGAATGGGAAGTGTAAGGGCCGGGAGAGCCGGCTGTGAGAGATGTTGTAAAGTTAGAACTGGTCGAATAGACGACATACTCGGAGGCGCTATCCGTGGTGTCCCACCTGATAATAGCGGAATTGTTATTGACTTGGGGGTTGGAGACACCGGAGATAGTGGTGCCGTTGAGCGTGGAGAAGGTAAATCCGAGACCGTCGTTGGTAGAACTAACCACTACACCATCAACATTTGTTGATAAAACTTTAAAGTAATATGTAGTGTTCGGAGCCAAGCCCATGAGAGAGACTTGGTGATTACCGACAGATGAACTGTTATCCAACATCGTGGAAACACTCACCGTGTTAGACAAAGTACTGGAGTCAGTGCCATACATTACTGCGGAATCAGATAGGACATCTGTATTCCACGTAATGAGAACCGAATTTTGACTCACAGAGGATGTTGCGACATTGGTAATGGTAGGAATGGCGGCCACAGCTGACGCTCCCCCGCCTTCATCTCGATCTTGCGTACCGTTTGGATTGCCGCTTAGAGTAGATGAAAAATACGAAACATTGCCAACGCTGTCTAGAGTGACTACGCGATAATAATACACTGTATCAACAGACACAGAACTATCCGTATAAAAATTTGATGTTCTGGTAGTTTCTGTTTTTATCAAAGTCCAATCTACCTGATCTGTTGAACGGTAAATTTTGTACGATCCAAAACCGTTGGTTGGATTGGCCACTACTTTCCAAGCCACGAATAGACGGTAGTCGGTCGCGCCATCCTTAACATTGGAGATATCTTGAATCATAACTCGGGTTGGTGTCTCGATGGTAGTGGCCGAAGAAATTGAGGAGGTGTTGTTGTGGGAATCTCTAAATTGGAGATAAACAGTATCAGGATCGGTGGCTAGAGCGATGGGAGTAGTAGTGGTATATGGTTGCCAATTAGCCCCTGCTAAATCGCTGTTTAAAGATATTTTCATTTCTATGGTGGAGCTGTCGGTGACGGAAAATGTCAAAAGTGCTGGACTTAAAGAGGCGTCAATCATAATAGCCCCTACCGAAGGAGTGGCTGTATCTAACACAAACGGAGCAGAAGTAGCTACCGCGGTATTGTTCGTCGGCTGGTGATCATTGGCCGTCACCTTGATCATAGCGGCGGCGTTGTTAATATTTAAAAATGCACCTGCCGGCGTCCAGGTAGCCGTGGTGGTGGTGTAGGTGGAACTATTGACACTCACTGATGTATTTCCGACCGCCATTTGTGAAGTGATATCCTGACAGTTGGAGCCGTCGCTATTGCAATACTGAAACGTAGAAGAGACGAAACCGATAGAGTCGGTGTCGCTGTCAGTGTCCGTATCAAGGACAGCATACGTGATCATGACATCATTGGTCGAAGAGCTTTGGACAGCGGTGACACCCTGGATTTGCGGAGGGGCATTAATTATATATTTTACCGACACTTGAGAGACATTGGGGGTATTAAACCCGCCGGTAAAGGCGACTTTGTACTGCCACCACTCATCGTTTGCCCCGTCAGTCAACCCCGCAGGCATCGCTGCCAGCGGACACGTGACAGTAATACTGGATTTCGTACAGTTGGTGGTAGCGTTGGTAAAGTCGCTCCAACTGGCCGAAGATAATCCAGCTGAACTAGACGCAGTGCGCAGAGACACGGTCACTGTAGTATTGGCGGGCAAAGAAGCTCCTTCGTTCCAGCTTAACTCGCCTATCGTATTTCTACTGTCAAGCGTGTCAAAAGGGGAAGACACCAGATTGCCCGAGGCAGCATAGTTACCTATGCCCGCGCTCTTGATTGCAATATTATTAGTAACACTACTATATTCCTTGGAATAATAAACTGCATACAAATGGCCGAAGGCAGAATTGATAGCAATCGCCGGATTAAATGAACTTACCGTTGTGTTTGTCGTCACATCCCTACGTGCACCCCAGGTGGCGCCGCCATTGGTCGAGGTACGCATGGCGATGTTATAGTAAGTACTATTATACTCTTTGGAGTAATAAGCTACATACAGATTATTAGAAGAACCCAGAACAATAGCTGGATTCAATGAATCCAGCGTTGTATTTGTGGTGACATCCTTACGTGTACCCCAAGTGGTACCGCCGTTAGTGGAGGTACGAAAGGCGATATTAGTGAAACTACTATTAAACTCCTTAGAGTAATATGTTACATACAAATTATTAGAAGAATCGATAGCAATAGTTGGTTGAAATGAATCAACCCCTGTACTTGCAGTCACATCCACCCGCGCGCCCCAGGTGGCGCCGCCGTCAGTAGATTTGCGCAGGGCAATGTTAGAATATGTGGAATTAAATTCAGTAGAATAATAGGTTACATACCAATTGTTGGAGGAATCCAAAGCAATCGCTGGATTATATGAATTTACATTTGACGTTGTATTCGTCGTCACATCTACCCGCGCGCCCCAGGTGGCACCGCCGTCGGTGGATTTGCGCAGGGCAATGTTATAAGCAGATGCAAATTTTTCTCTGGATCTATAAACTACATAGACATTACCAGAAGAATCTAAAGCAACCACCGGATTATATGAAAATGTACTTGTATTTGTCGTCACATCTACCCGCGCGCCCCAGGTGGCACCGCCGTCGGTGGAGGTACGCATGGCGATGTTATAGTATGAAGAAAGACCATTGGCATTGACAAATTCAGTAGAGGCATAAACCGCATACATAACTCCAGTAGAAGTGTTGACAACAATTGAGGGAGCATAAGTACTGTCTACTGCGGCATTAGACTCACCGGTATTTAGTGTCACATCATGCCTATCACCAAAGGTAACTGATGAAGTGCTCGTAGACAACTCCAGGCTGGTGGTGGCAGAAATGTTGGTAGCACTATAATATTTATTCCAATCGGTTTGATTAGTGGGGTGCGCCATAGTAGTGGTAGTGTTGGCTCCCCCGATCCAGCTATTTTGTATGAATGTATATGTCGCCCCCCAGGCAAAGTTTTTTATTTTGGGTTGGAATATATATGACGACAACCATAACAAAAACAACAGCCAGCATGGCATGGACTTGTTTTTGTTTGGCAAGGCGGATGGCATGGTATTTGACGCGATCAGTTGTAAAATGCGGAAAACGCGCCCGAATGTATTCGTGTAAAGGGCGTAGCGCGAAGCTCATCCTCGTTATTCTGACCGATCGTCTTAGTGAACGTAAATATCTTTTATATTTTTTTGTTATTGCCGATATTATAATTAAGAAATTCCTCCAAATCAGAACATGCCGTTCGGTACGTGCGGGCACTTGCCCTACTAAAACTTTTTTTCGGAAAGACAAAAACAAACGCCTCGTTTTCCTCTTGATGCGCGCGAAATGTAGTACAAAAAAATTGCTTTTCCCCCTATTCATGATATGGTAAGTAAAAAAATTTTCTTCCTGCGAATATTATATCACGTTTATGGTATCTAAACCATATAAAAAGTATAAAAAAATACCGTGACAATCACGGTATTTTTTTATTTGATTTTGCGAAATCATGTCGCGCAATCGTCCATTGAAGCGCGGCGCTTATTATTTCTGACTTCCGGCAATAAGTGTCTCAGCCACATTTCTTGGCACTTCGGCATAATGACCGAATTCCATAGAATAGTTAGCGCGGCCCTGAGAAATACTGCGCAGTGTCGTGGCATAGCCAAACATACTGGCAAGCGGCACAATCGCTTTGATCACTTTGATCTGTCCGCGATCAAACATTTCTTGGATCTGTCCGCGTTTGGAGTTCAAATCACCAATCACGTCACCCATATAACTTTCTGGAGTGGTGACTTCTACTTTCATGATTGGCTCAAGAATTACCGGATTTGCTTTCTTACATGCAGCTTGGAAAGCCATAGAACCAGCCATTTTGAAGGCCATTTCCGAAGAGTCAACTTCGTGGAAACTACCATCATAAACCGTGGCTTTAATATCAACGACCGGATAGCCGGCTTGAATACCGCGAGTCAGAGAAGCTTTGATACCTTTTTCAATGGCCGGAATAAATTCACGAGGAATGACACCGCCTTTGACTTCATCCACAAATTCATTACCTTTACCTTGTTCTTGTGGCTCAACTTTAATCCAACAATCACCGTATTGACCCTTACCACCAGACTGCTTAATGTATTTACCTTGCGCTTCGGCAGACATCTTGATGGTTTCCTTGTAGGCGACTTGCGGTTTACCGACATTGGCCTCAACTTTAAATTCACGACGCATACGATCAACCAAGATATCAAGGTGCAATTCACCCATACCGGCAATGATGGTCTGCAAGGTTTCTTCATCAGTATGTACGCGGAAAGTTGGATCTTCTTCAGCTAATTTTTGTAAAGCCAAACCGATCTTTTCTTGGTCAGCTTTGGTCTTTGGCTCGATAGCCATGGAGATTACCGGCTCAGCAAAAGTTGGACGATACAAGACCATTGGCTTATTTTCATCACACAAGGTATCACCAGTGCGAACATCTTTAAGACCGATAGCCGCGGCAATTTCACCGGCATACACTTCGGATACATCCTCGCGCTGATTAGCGTGGAGACGGACGATACGACCCAAACGCTCTTTCTCGCCATTACTGGAGTTAAAGACATAACTACCAGCGGTCACGGTACCGGAATAGACACGGAAAAAGATAAGTTTACCAACAAATGGATCAGTAGCAATTTTGAACGCGAGCGCGCAGAATGAATCCTTATCAGAA
>CAYNEQ010000019.1:0-10854 GCA_964396295.1 uncultured Gammaproteobacteria bacterium | reverse complement strand
CCCAACATAATCCGCAACAAACCTTTGACCGTAATCACTGCCCCACGAATAATATCTTCCGTGGAAAAATCTTCACCACTGGTTGGCCGCGGCAAATCAAACGGATTAACTTTGCTATCAGATGACAAAGAAATATTTATGTAGGTACCGCCCACCGCTTCTGCCAGGTGCTTGTATTCCATTTCCGGATCAATCACAATCACATCTACCCCCATCATCATACTGCGTAAAATTTCAAGTTTAATGGAATAACTTTTACCCGCACCAGAGGTAGCAAAGACCGCCATGTTCGCGTTTTGCAATGAAAAACGATCAAACAGGATCAAACTATTATTATGGCGATTCACCCCGTAGAGAATTCCATCGTCAGAGGTGAGCTCAGCGGAAGTAAACGGAAACGAAGCGGCAATCGGCGAAGAATTTAAGTTAAAGGACACCATCAATTCATCATTAGCGAGCGGCAACGTGGAATTAAACCCTTGTTCAGCTTGATATAATACCTTTCGGCTAGTAATTAATTTTGAGCCAAAAATATTTTCCACATCCTCTGAAACTTGATCGAGCTCTTCCTTGGTCTTTGCATACAGCGTCACATAAAAAGCAAACTGGAAAAAATGTTCTACTCCTTGCGTCAGATCATCGCGCAATTGTTCGATATCGCGCAAAGCGGTTTCTCGCACCGGATCGCGCGGCGCGCCTTTTTCCGAATCAGCAGTCAGCTGAGCCTCTAAAGAACCGACTTTATTCCGCAATTGTTTTAAGATAATGGCTGATTTTACCGGATAAAAAAACATCCCCACATCCATAGTCACCGAGAGATTTAACACCGGCGAACTCCAGCCAATGGAAATATAGCGCGGATATGAGACTAAAAAAATTGTTCGGCAAAATATATCGCCGAGCTTAATAAAATTTGACTCAACATTAAACGCGGCTGGCGCTAACAAGTCTTTAATAGAGACCGTACCTTCCCGATAGGCTCGCTCTTCTTCCAGGGTAACCAATTCCTCAGCGGATTTTTTACTAATTTCCCCTTCTTTAGCCACTAACTTGCCCTTCGGTTTAAAAGCAGACAGAGACGGCGTATTGTTAGATTCTGGTTTAAAAGCCATACGTGATTAAAAAACCTACATTCTAAATACTAAATTCTAACTTGCGATTGGTTTTAATCCACCCGCAATTCATTAATCGGGGCCATTCGTTCGCTAAACGCAATATCCGGATTATAAGTGGAATAAAACAATTCTATGAGCGACTGCGTATCAAGTCGAACTACTTCTAAATTCATACTGGTGAGCCCTGATTCAATTTGTCTGACGCGCATATCCAAATCATGTTTACGCAACTCAAAGCGCTCATCTTTGAGTTTGATAGTCACCGCCGGATTAACTACCTCTTTTATTCGCGACCAAAAACCCTTCTTTTTATTTGATAACGGATCATAGGGTACCACCACAAAAAATTGTTTACTCATAATATTGCCAAGGCTGACTAGCTCAGACACAAACGATCGGTAGTCTGCGATTTGCACGCGCAACAACTCGTTGGTTTGCTCTCGTTCTTGTTGCAATAATTTATCTAAATATGGTTTGATATACAGTTGCCGCGATTGCACCGCTACTTGCAAAGGAAAATCAATCCCGTTTAAAAAAGAGACGTACGATGAAATAATAGCATTCTGCTCATCTTCATTTTTCAAAGCAAAATTAATACTTGAAACCATCAGCACCGCTCGCAAGGTGCCGTCTTTCATCACTACCGTATCATGCTTAATCTCTGCAAAAGGCAAATGACTCTGCGTGTTCGGCAGCTTTGGTTTGGTATTTTTTTTCACCCGCTCCTCTGACATATGTATAAGTCTTAAAGTCTATAAAGTTCTTAAAGTCTATAAAGTTTTCATTTGTTGCTGCGCTTGTTACTTTACAGACTTTCAACTTTACGGACTATCACTCTGGCTTGTAATACCCGCCTGTGTTTACGGTTAATGATAAATCCCGAATTCGGCTGTAGGACATCTTTGGCACGACTGCGGCCACTTCCGGCATTTCCACTTTACTGCTAGCAATAAAATCGGATAATTCTTTCTTGCTAAAATCTTTATACCAGATCCGCCGACTTGGACGACGCAGTGTCTGGACAATATTTAAAATAAAATAATGAAATGGCTGACCGTTAACTTTGACAAAGGCAAGTATTAGGGCAAAGCCACCAATCAACACTGCTAAAAAAATAAATAATGCCGTATCAGCAAGCTTGAAGGCAATAAATAAAATTAGGCCGGTAACAAGTAAAATCAAAAATTGCCTGGTTGTAATCGGACCAAAAATTTTATCTTCCACTTCGATAAATTGTGGCACTACGAATTGATCCATGTTAAATTTATTACAAACTCTTTTCCATTTCAATTATCGCCAACGCTTCACTTAATTTTATACTATTTTTCATCATAAGTACATTTGCAAGCGACTTCCGTTCGGCCAGCGACTGGCAGACAGACTGAATATATTCCAAATACAACGGCGAATTATGATAAGCACTCAGTCCATCCAAATACCACACAAATGATTCAGCTTGGAGATTTAATAATTTCTGCTGCAACCGGGCTGCAGCTTCTTCCGGATTAGTCGACAATCTTCTAAAATCGGCCAAAGTAATAGATTTTAATTCTTCAACCGGCCCCATTTCTGTCTGCGGCATAGTCACATCCTGTATAAACTGCTTTGGCGCGGCCTTATTGCTGATCTTAAAGACCGGCTCAGCAGCCATGCTTTCTTTGACCAGTTTTGAAACAATATCATCGGCAGGCACGAGCGACGGCTTTGGTTGGGGTTTTGCTGCAGCATATGTTTGTGCATATGATTTTGGCGCAACGTCTTGCGCCACTGCCGGCAATTCTGGCGGCTCGACCATAAGCGACATGTTTTGTTTACCTTTTAAAACCGGCACCTCGGCATGTTCTGCTCTACTGGCAGCCTGTTGCTTTTTATACACCTCTTGAATACTGCTGATTACTTTTTCAGCTTGCGGTTGCGACAAGCCAATCCCGCCATTTTTTGTCGGACGGAGCAACACAGATCGAATATCATCATCAGTTTTAATATCTTTGAGCCGCGCTAATACCAAACTCTTCAATCGGCCAAGCAGATCAGTCGACACGCCAAAACCAAGCTCTCTTACAACTTCTTCCACCTGCTGCTCTCGTTTACCACTAGTGAGTGGCCCAGTATTTTTTACCGGCATTTTTTCTTCAAGCGGCGAGCGGGCATCAGCACTGGTGAGCGGCTTATGATGAACCGGCTGATCCTTTTTGCTTACATGCGCATGATGAACTGTAGGTTGAGTTTTAGATTGATTATTATGATCAACGTGAGTTTTTATCTGTACCGGATGAGATGGGACCGACTGGACCGGCTTATTAGGCGCTTGCACAGCTGGAGCATTTACCTGCGTAGCAACAATTGGCTGAACAGGTGTGGGAGCAGGAGTTTGGGCAGGTTGCTGTGGCAAAGTTTTTTTCTGCTGCATAGCCTTAAACTCAGCCATCGTGACTTTAACAAACGTGCCGTCAGGTTTTTTGATTGGAATTAATGGTTCGACCATACTATTAATGACAAGATTCAAATTTCAAATGTCAATTCAATATCAAATTACTCAATTTCAAATTTTTTCTTTGGTTTAATAATTGCTGAAAATATAAGCGCTAACTCATGAGCTTCCTGCCACAACTGTCTACATTTTTCTTTTTTATCAGGACTGGCTTTAGCTATCATTCTTAACCAGTACATGGTTTCTTTAGCTTCTTTTTTGCAAATTGCAATTTTATGTTTAAAATCATTTTTTGACTCGGCTCCATCTGCTTCCATATAATTTGCACCGACACTGGTACCAGATCTAATAAATTGATTTACTAACGGCTTAGTAATTATACTATCTACAATCTGTTTTGAAAAAGCTATAACTTCTTCTCCAAACTTAGCAGTACGCTCACCTAAATCATACTTTAGTTTATCATTTGAATTTTGGATTTGATTTGACATTTGTTATTTGTCATTTGAAATTTATTAAATTTTCCATTTAAATTTTCCTTCACCTTCATCAAAATACATCATCTCCGCTATCTCTGGTTTATTATATTGCTCTGCCAATTCTTCCAACCGTTTCATCACTCCTTCTATATCTTCAAAATTTCCTTCAGCGTCTTTTTTGAATTCGAATTCTATCTGGGATTTGATTTGGTCTGCTGTTAGAATTTTTGAAGCTGAATTTACTAAACTCTCCGCAGCAGAACTATTTTCTGCATCTGTAGAAACTGTAGAATTTCCGCCTTCTCGCTGTGCATTTTCTATAAGCGGCTCTACTACCATTTCCTGCAGGTTCTCTTCTTTAACATTATCCTCTTCCTGCGTTTGCAAGTTTGTACTATTTGGAGGCGTGTTATAATTTTCAGGATTTAAAAACATGTCTACTATATACTCAATCCGATCTGTGTCTATCTCCTGAAACAACTCAACGATTTCTAAAAACCTTGTGACACCCACATCTTTATCGGCTAAAATATACGGCTCTGAGTCCGCGGGAAATATAATTTGCTTTGTCTTAGTTAAAAACTCTGCTTCTTCAATAGAAGAAGCCTTGCGTTTTTTTAACAGATAATACTCTGAAATCAAATCTTTCAACAATACTTCGGATCCTTGCCATTGACCTATAGACTCTTCTGAATTTAAAACAGATAATTTAACTTTTTGGTAAAAAGAGGCAAGTTCTTGCTTATCGATACATCTAAAACCAAGATACTCCATGAAAGAATGGAAAATATCAAAATTATTTTGTATTGCTGTTATAAGCTGCTTATGAAAAATCCTTAAAAAATTATCTTTATTTATTGAGTTTAATCTTCTCCAAGTCAACTCAACATACCACCGCCAATAAGTCCCTTTCAATGATTCTTTTTCCTGTTTAGGAGCAATAGCAAAATAGCCATTCATTTCCTTCCACACCAAATCAGCCTCTTTCAAATTAGAAGCCATGCGCTGAAATTCAATCTCTTTTTGTCTAATTTGTTCAGCAGTCAATTGTTGTCTATCAAAAAACATATATTTATCACAGATCTTTTAGGCTTGACTTACCCACTTTGGCCAATAGACCCACCGCTCTTTCATCGAACTTTTTTACAGCATCAGTATCTGTTAAAACTTTCTTTATTTCTCTTAGCAGAGTCTTAAACTGTTCTTCATTACCAGCTACGACAGCAGAATTTAATGAATCAAAGAACCCGTTCTGCATTTGGGATATGAATAATTGATTTTTACCTTGGAATAGTTGAGCTAGCTGAGCAGCTCTCTCTGGAGTAAAGCCTACAATTTCGTTCTTTACATTAACTCTGGCATAACCATTTGCAGTAATCCATTTTCTATGGTCAGTCTCGGCTTTTGTTGTGGGATAAAAACCAGAACCGACGTTTACCGAAGAAGCATCTTTTGTTTTACCGTCTGCGGCAAAATTCCCAAAAAACCTTTCTAATTGACCAGTTGCCTTATTTCTTCCTTCACCCACCAAACCAAATAAAGCACCTGCCCCTTTGACTCCCACACTTTTGTTAGCGTTACTATATAATGTTAAGGCTCCTTGGGCTTTTTCTATACCACCAAACGCATCATAAATTTCTTGAGCAGCTTTATTTTCCTCTCCCGCTTTAACGACTCTTCCTAAGATTTTACTAAACTCTGCCCTCATACGATTACTATCATCAATAACTTCATTCTTGTCCCATCCGGCCGCCAGAAGAGCTTTTTCATCACCTAGTTCTGCGGCTTCCTTACCCTCTGATCGCAATGCAGTCTGCAAAGCCATAGCTCGCTGCACGGTCTTATTTTTTATTTTCTGCAGAATTGCCAAATCTTTACCTGTAGCTGTTTTAATATCTGCTTCCAATTGCTGTAGCTTTGCAGGTAGGGCTTCTAAAGCAAAGGTCTTATCTTCCCAACTCATAGCCCCTACTCTATCACTTTCCTTCTTTGCTACTTTGGACTGGAACTCTGCAACTACTTGGTTTGCTCTTAATTCATCTCCGTCTTTTCTAAAAGCTTCCGCGCGAGTTTTAGCCACTTCTTCCTCTCTTTCCAAATCAAAATCTTCCTTTATATTATCTGTTTGGGCTTTGATAAAATCAATTATATTTTGTTCATTTGCACCTTTACCACTTAAAAGCTTTCTAATAGCCTTTAGTTCTTCCAACTCTTTTTCTTTAGTTAATCTGTCTTCTATCTGCTTAGCCTCAGCTTTTGCTTTTACTTCATGATGCTCGCGCTCTCTACCTTCTTCTGTGGCAAACAATCTGGCTCGCTCCTTGGCCGCCTTTTCCTGTTCAACTGCCGCGATTGTATGTTCAATTTGATCTGCATCTTCTTTTGACTTTCGGGCTTTGTTGCCTCTGGAGTAATCAAATAATTCACGGTCCGAAAATTTACCTCTTAATTCTTCCATGGCTTGCTTTTCAGTTTTTCCTTCTGCAATTTTCTTTTTTAAAGCAGCCTCAATCTTATCATACATATGATGCTTCTTTTCGTGGATCGCTGCTAATTTTTGTTTTTTAATCTTTCCTCCCGTTTCCTCTAATTCATGGAGGTCGCTGTCAGCCCTGGTCTTTTCTTTCCCAAGAGGAGTCTTACTAGTACTTACAATGTGCTCCATTTCTTCATGGGCAAGTTCCGCTCTTTTTTCAGCATCATTTGTATACTCTTCATGGAACGCTGAGGTTGTCCATAAGGCCAAACCCATACGCGCCCATAATTTTTTGCCAGTTGAGTACTCCTTTGTTAAGCCAGTCGTTCCCTCATCGGTATCTTCAACGCCATAACCTTTTTTCTTTAACTGATCTTTAAAACGATCACTCATTTCTAAAAATTTTTTCCTTTTTTCCTCATCTTTTTCTTCTCTCGCTGCTGCCATAGCCTCATTCCTATTCGCAACTAACTCTTGCACATCTTCTGGCTGAGCTGCTATATTCTGTTCTTCCTTGCCATAGGCCCTATCCACCCTCTTGCCCGCGGCTATAAGTCTCTGCTCAGTTGACGGCAAACCAAACCAACCTCTTTTGGTAGTCTTGTATGACGCCCATGCCTTTAGCCTTCTTCCTCTTCTATTCCAGGCATCGCCTCCTATAACAGGCGCCTTCATGGCAAGAAACTTACCTGCATCAACAGCCTTCCCAGCCCCCCATCTCGCTGCATTATACCCAGAGGCATACATGGCCACCTTCTTGCCAATATCTTTGGCCGCACCCATCGCATGACCACCGATCACGCCAAGTTCTTCCGCCATCTTGGCACCTGCTAAAAGCATAGCAATGGCAATGACAAAATTGGCCATTTTGGTCCAACTCATAACATCCGTAATACCTGTTTGCTCTTCCTTATTAGTAGGATCACCGCTAATCTGCTGATCTTCCGATAGACCATTATGTTTTTTTATTTCGTCATGCACCGCGCCTGTACCAACCGTCACAAACGAAAGCCAGAGGAAAAAAACCACGATCGGTCCAGAGATAACATTATGATTAAATTCTTCCCACCACTCATGGGCATATTTTTCCGTCTGTTCCAACACATTAAAGACAAAAGCAAGTGGTGATAGCACAATCAACACCCAGAGCATAGCCATACGTCCGACCAGCAAAATCAAAAAAGTAGACATAGTCACAAGCATCATCGTGCCAAACACAAGTGCGGCCACTGATGCCAAAAAGACCATATTACCAGTCAAATTGCCAGCATCACTGCCACTGCCTAATTTGAAAATCTCCTGCACATTGAACATGTTGACAATATTACCGCTCGCGGTCGCCGCAATACCATTCACAAAAGTCATCATTACTACCTGGGCAATGTCAATGATGATACCGCAAATAATGCGGCTGAAATTTACAATAATGGCGGCAATAACCAACTTGACAAGCATTTGCTTGAATTCAAAGTGCCCTATACCGAGAATGGTGCTAAAAGCTATAACAAGCATGACCACAATGAAAAACATATTCGTCAAATCACGCACCATCACCCAACCGACCGTAACCGCAGGCGAATCAATATAACCGTTATACCCTGCAATTTCGATAATAAACTTAAGGACAAAAAATGTGAGTTTTATCAAAAAACCAGCCAAGGCAAAAAACAGATCGGCAAACGTATCCCGTATCCAGGTAACGATTCCTGCGCTAGCTACCGGAGTTAAGATAAACCAGGTGACAATAACTCCCGTAGCAAGAAACACAAAACTTACCAAACCAAGTTTTTGTTTTGGACGTAAAAAAGACCAGCTTTTGGCTGCTACTAACCGTACGTTTTGCACAAGTCTGGCAAACATCTTTTGATAAATTTAAACAACTGTCATCCTGAATGAAATGAAGGATCCCTCAAACTTAACCGAAGAGATTCTTCGCTCTGCTCAGAACGACAACTGATATCTGCTAGGTTTTAATTTACGTCAATTATACCACATTTTACCGGTGTCAACAATTTATTTTGCGTAAAAAATAATGGGGATAAATTAGTAATCAATATACAATTAAAATTTGAGGTAAAGACCCTTGACAAAAGTAAAAATTTCATTCTGCTCTGGCACAAATTGCCAGAAGGTGTATACTAAAATTATAAGGATTAATCGCATCGACCTTGTTAAATTCCACGCAGCGGGATTATCGAAGGCGAATTTAAGAGGGTTGACAAAAACCCAGAAAAAGAGTATAATTAGCAATCGTTCTTTACAAAGTGCTGTTTTGGCCTTTTTGGCCAGAGCTAGCCAATATAAGACAGATGGAAACAAAAAGAAGTGGCTAGACAGCAGGCAACCTGGGTCAAAAATTGTTTCGTAGTGCATACGAACCAGTTTCTGACCTAGGTAGCACATCGCTGCCTATGGAACCTTCTCGAGTCGCCCCCGAAGGCGACAATCCCGGAGAACGACCATGAAGAAGTTCACCTGTATCGCCTTCGCCCTCGGCCTCACCCTCATCGCCTGCACGGATCCCAGCGATCCGGTCCCGCCCGGGGACGACGTGGACGCTGCGCCGGCCTCGAACACCGACGCGCCCACCGCCGACCTCTGCGGAGGCTGGCAGTGGATGAAGCAGTCCGATTTCGACTGCTCCACGATCACTCCCGGCGGCACCCAACCCGCCGGTACCTGCAGCCCGGAGCTGATCATCAACTCGGCCACCTGCACGGTCAAGTGCGCTGGCATGTTCTGGGGCCCCGGCGGCGGCTCCACCGTGACGGCCGACCAGGCCTCCGGCATGCTCGAGTTCCAGAACTCGGGCGGAACCTTCCGCTGCTTCCAGCGGCGGTAGTTCCCTGTCTCCCCGGTTGCTTCTCTATGCTTCGGCGTAGAAACAAACAACCGGGGTTGTCGTTTGCTTAATAGATAAAATAAATTTTTCTTTTGAGCAAAACAAAAAATCACCTATCTACGGTGATTTTTTGTTTTAAAACTCATTCTTTAGTTCGGCGCTACTATTACCTTTACGGAAGAACTTGTAAAAGCTTCGGCATTTAGACACTGATTTGAAGCCCCCGGAATTTCTAATTCAGAACCATCATAACATCCATTACCATTATCTACACCCCCCGGACATTTACCATTGCACCATCCCCAATTATCTTTCAACTGAACCTTCGGAGTAAATTCGCAACAACCACCATGCAAAGATTGAAGCTGCGGATCAGAACAATTAGCCGTCCAGCCTTCACCACCGCGAACACACTGATAGACATGATCAAATTTAAAATAACTGTTATCACAGGTCTTATTTACAATCTGACCAAAATCATGGGCATCGTTTTCTGCAACACAAAGATCTGAATAGCTACAGTCAGCAGATACGCTACAAGATTTTTTAGTATTATAGGTAAAATTATTTGCATTATACGGGTCGATAAAACAGGTTTTTGGAGCATCGTTGCCCGCCGACCTGCAATCGCCATTGACCGCCCCTCGTTGATTGCGGAAATACCCATCCAGATCAACAACAATTCGATCCCCCCAATCAACTTTTATTTTTCTAATCGGCATCTGGTTTTCGTCAGCAAAACCGTAAAATTTTAAATTCACCTTGGCAACATCTGTTGGAAAAACTATATCCCCTGACGACTTACCATTAACCGTTAAACCCTGAGTAGAACTTTCCAAACATTTTTCTCCGGTTTTACAATTTGCGAGCGGTCTTACCTTTGGGGCCTTAGTTTCATTTGTTAAACTTTCTGTTTTATTATATATGACCGCGTCTGGATCACCCTGTGGATTTTTTTCATATCCGAGCGCTCCCCACTTCCATACACTGCTAATTTTTACAAAAATAGCTGATAGAAAATCCTTAGCATTAGCAATTGTTTTATCGCTTACAGAATTACTTCGAATACTCTCCTGGACTTCGGGAGTAGTCTGTAGACAGTCACCTTTGCAGGAATACGGCGAACCTGCCACTGCTGGCGGAGGGTCAAAGGTATTGCTGTTATAATGTGTAAAAATATTAATTAAAGGATCAGACTCAGTCAGTTCGGTAGCCAAGCCCAGGCTAGCGAAAGGTTTGTTGGAGGTAGGGCGCTTATATAACCCGTAATCTGTTTGAGGATTTTTATCCCATAGCACATTTGTCCAACCAACAGATGTGTAGGGTCCTTCCTCAGTTTGAGCAATATAGACACAAGGTTCACGCAAACCAACATAAGTATCAAATAAAACTGTCTCCCCATCACTACTGTCGCCGGTATGACAAACAAAATTTATACTATCAATTTTTTTGTTAACAAAATTAACCCGAATAGCACAGCCATCATCTTCATTATCATGATCTTCAGTACA